>JAADGB010000016.1 GCA_013152575.1 Thermoproteota archaeon
CTATCGCCTAGACCTATCTAGGTTTATAATCATAATAAGTAATGTGGTGAATGAACTTGTCAGGTGTTGGTGTAAGCAAGGCTGCCCTAGCTATCATAGTTGTAGTGGCAATATCACTAGTCGCTGGATTAACCATTATCAACAACGAGAACAGCAATGGCACTAGTATACAGATAACTGGTAGCGGTGAGGGACCCCAAGGGGCTGTGCTGAACCTGGAGTCCATGGGGGAAGTCGTAGGAGACTGGAATAAAGTAGTGGAGAGGATCATTGACTACGCGTCAAATTCGTATAAGGGCACTGTACCCTATATGGGAGTCCCGGTAGTACAGCCATACATCCCTGAGGTGACGATGACTGTCGCTACACCCGTAGCGGCTAGCGCCGAGTATACTGGCAACTTCCAGATTCAGGGAGTGTTAGAGCTTGACCTTACAGCCTTTAATGGCACCCATATACTAGTGTCAACTCCAAACGTTCTTAGCCTATACAAGGTTTATCCGCCAGGCGATATGGGTCTTGTATGGCAGATCGAGTCTAGCGAGCTAGTGAAGCGGCTAGCACCGAATATCACCGTTAAACTAGAAATAAATGGAAAAAGCTATGATACTGTCCTACCAGTTGAGGCTAGGATATCCGGCGTATTTCTAGACAAGGAGGGAGGCGTCGCAATTATATCCCTAGCCTATAGGGGTCTAGACTTCTCACTACACTACTGGCGACGCGTCAATATTCACTCCATACAAGACGCTAGTAGTCTTATTTGACAAGAAGATGAACGTCGTAGGATACCATGTTATAGACGGCATGGTAACCGATGCCAGGATGATAAACGATACACTATCAATAGTCACATCACTGTCATCATACGTTTACTACGGCGTTAAGCCGCTGGCAGTAATACCAATGGTGGATGGAGGAATCATAGATGCGGATAGGGTTGTCGTTGTAAGTGATGAGCCAGCCCAGTACATCATAGTAACGGCTGTCAATAGGACGGATGCCTCCTACAATAGCATCGGTCTCCTAGCCTCTCCCGGAGGGACCCTGGCCCTACTTTCAAGGGATGGCCAGCTCTTCGTAGCATCCAATACGTGGGACTCCGGAGTGAAGCTCTACTCATTGAAGATATCTCCGAGTGAGATAGCGTTGACGGGTACAGCAACGCTGGATGGGAGGATAGGGAGCACATGGCAGCTCCAGCCATTCAACGGGTACCTAATCGTGCTAACAGAGCCAACATGGTCTGTTAGGGTTGTTGACCTGTATGTCTTCAACGCTTCAACACTAGAGAAGGTCTCAAGCATTACTAATCTATCGGTAAACGAGGAAGTTTACGGAGTCAGAATGGTTGGAGAGATACTCTACCTAGTAACCTATAGGACAATCGACCCGCTATTCGCTATCAACATGTCGGACCCTACAAGCCCGGTCATCATAGGGTATATCAAGGCTCCAGGCGTCGACTTCTACCTCCACCCCCTCCCCGAGGGCATACTTGGCGTAGGCAGGGATGAGTCAGGTCAAGTCAGAGTCTCTATATACAAGCTAGTGGACAACACGCTCAAACCCGTAAGTAGAGTAACAATACCCTTCCGAGATACACCAGTATTCTGGAGAGACGGTTACAAGTCCCTACTCTATATCGAGGAGACAGGCCTGCTATTCTTCCCGGTATTAGTTGACCGTACACCCTCTGGAAAATACATGTATCCAACATACATGTACGCCGTAGTGAAAGTTGGGGATGGTAATCTCACCTATATTGGGGTATTGCAGCATTACGGCGCGCTCAGAGCGTATGCCAAGGGAGATGTGTTATATACTGTTGCCCTGGAGAACCCCTACTACGTGATAATGACCCCGGAAGTCACTAAATCCCCAACTAGCAATTGGCCAATTATAGTAGCATGGGATCTCGAAACACTGGAACCCATAGGAAACATATCTAATGCTAACCTCTCAAGCTGGTAGGATTTAGGGGTTCTGGTAGCGGGTTATTCCAAACACAATTTTTCCCGGGTCATTATTTCGCTACACGGGATTGAGGTTTGACGAGGCTCCTAGTCGTCAGCGATGTCCACGGGAACATCTACGCGTTAAAGGCTGTTGTCGAAGGAGTTCGCGGTTGGGATAGAATCATCGTCTTGGGCGATTTGGTGGATTATGGTCCTAGGCCGGGCGAAGTTATTGATTACCTAAGGGAGCATGATGCTCTCATCGTCAGAGGGAACCATGATCATGCAGTAGCTTATGGTGTGGACTGTAGATGTGGTGAGGCGACGCATTGGCTCAGCGTCTGGTTTAGAGAGAATATAACGAACAAAGTCCTAAGCAGGAGAGACAAGGAGTTTCTATCCATGCTCCCCTTAACCAGCGAGCTGGAGGACTCCAATGTAAGGGTTGTACTAGTACATGCTTCGCCTAGCAACCCGCTCTACTCCTACCTCTATCCCTGGCTAGACGATTCCAGCATCTGCAGTATGCTTAGGCCTGGCCTCAGGCTGGAGGGAGGGGCTAGAGACTGTATGAATGGTGGTGTTTATCTTATCGGCCATACGCATCTACAGTTCCTCCGTACGGTTGGAGGGACCCTCGTGGCTAATCCTGGTAGTACAGGTGAACCCCGGGACGGTGATCCCCGTGCAGCGTATAGTGTTTTCGACCTAGAGAGTAGCACGATCTCGTTTGGCCGGGCTAGGTATGATGTGGACAGGGTTATCGGGGACCTGGAGGATCTGGGAGTTCCAGACCCGTATCTAAGTGCTTTGAAGGTGATGTTCCGGGAGGGTAGGGTCCCTTAGCTCTTTTCCTTTAGGAGTACTAGGCTTATCCCTGTTAGTGTTACTGCCATCCAAGCGGCTTCTTTCAGCGTTACCGGTTCTGCTAGTATTATCCATGCCAGTATGGCGGCGCCTATTGGTTCTCCTAGTACGGGTACTGTCGCGGCTAGGAGGCTGAGCCTTTTGAGCACGTGGTTTATGATTGTGTGGCCTCCTAGCATGGGGAATAGTGCTAGGCCCGCTAGGTACATGTAGGTTTCTAGAGTGTATCCTGTTAGACTGTATCCCAGCGTGTAGGTTATTGTGGTCGAGACTATTGCTGCTATGCTATAGACTACGCTTGTATAGGTGAGGGTCCCGTATCTCGTCCTCATTGATTTTCCTATTGAGAAGTATACTGCGACTGCTATCATCCCGGAGAATGCTAGGAGGGACCCGATGATGGGGTCCCCGCCGGGCGGTGCTAGCCCGCCCTGGCTCGAGGAGATTGCTAATCCAGCCACTCCAAGCATTGCTGTTCCAGCACCTATTAGTTGCCACTTGTTGTATTTCTCGCGTAGTAGATAGTATCCTATCAGTGCTAGGATTGCAGGGTAGCTGTCTACTATAGTGACGCTCGCGGCTACTGTTAGGTGGAATAGGCTCACCATCCAGAGGCCGAAGTGTAGGGCTAGTGCGACCCCGCTTATCGTCATTAGGAGTAGGTCTCTCTTCTCGAAGTGGAGTGATTGTTTTTCCCGGGATGCGAGTAGGAGGAGTATTGTGAGGATTGAGGATAGGATTAGCCTCCATGAGGCTGCCACGAAGCCTTGCACGTTCGCGAGCCTTACTAGGATTGAGGCTGTTGATATGTTTATTACAGCGAATACTACCAGCAAGATGTACTTCCACTTGTCATTGGCCAGAATTCGTCACCACACGCCTATGTTCCCGGGCCTGTTGTAGGCTTCGAGGGCTTCTCACCTATTATTACCTTTCGCCGCTTCCTTTTTTGGAGCCGGTTTCCCATCTTGTTGTCTGGGCTGTGAGGAGGATAGCGGTCTCTGACCCCTTTCTGGTGGATGAGGAGGGATTAACCTTCTGAGCCCTTCACCTGTACATCACTAGTCTCTCTTCTTTGAAGGATTTGACTGCTATGTATATGGAGATGGCTAGGAATACGGCTAGTATTGCTAGGTGTTTGATGGGGCCGAGGGGTTCTCCTATAGCGTAGGTGTGGACTGCTAGGGCGGCGTGTGTGAATGGTATGAGTTGTAGTGCTATTGAGACGCTTGTGGGGACCCTGGATAGGTCTACTAGTAGGGCGGCGAAGTATACTGCCATTGCCGCAGCTAGTACTATGAAGGATGCGTTTTGGGCTGAGCGTGCAGTTGTGCTTCTAGCTGATATTATGGCTACTATTGCTGCTGTTACTAGTATTATGAGCGCCGCTGATAGGGCCCATACTAGTGCTAGCCCCCTCGTTATTGTGACTGGGAGCCCTGAGAATAGGAAGAAGAGGAGTATACCCAGAGCGTCTACTAGTGACGCGGTGAATCCGAGTATGAATGCCGCCGTCATCTTGCCGAGTAGGAGTGTCTTCTTGGAGATTGGCGTGATCAGTAGTTTCTCCATGGTTTTCCTCTCTCGTTCTCCAACTATGCTGTCGGCCATGTAGATGACTGCGGGGTTTACTACGAAGAGGAAGGCGAACTCGAGTAGCCTCGCGGTGAAGGCTGCCTCCGCCTTGCTCGGAGATGCTGGTGCTCCTGTTGCTTCATGGTATTCCCTTACTACTTGGAGTGGGTTGAGGAAGCTGGCTGGGTTCAGGGTTGTGTTTGCTTGTTGCGAGAGTTGTTGCACTCGTTTTAGGGTTATGTTCCATGAGAGGTATTGTAGCGTGTATTGTAGGCCTTGTACTGCTACTTCTCCTCCTGTTCCCAGGCCTATGCTTATGTAGAGCTTGCCTGTACCGTCTAGCCTCGTTATATTGTCTGTGAAGCCTTTTGGTATGAGGATTACGAGGTCTGCCGGGCCTATCGATCGGTTTCCGCTGGTGATTGTTATGTTTGTCTTGTAGCCTAGTCGTTTTATCGAGTTCTCGAGGCCTCTTGTGAGGTTCTCCAGGATCCATGTGGAGTTCTCGTCTTCGGGGATTATTGTTATTGTTATGGTCTGGGTTGATGCGAGGGTCCCTGCGAGGAGGGCTAGGCCTGGTAGTCCTAGTAGTGGTAGTAGGATTACGGCGGCGAGGGTTTTGCGGTCCCTTGATAGGTCGAGGAGTTCCTTCCAGAGTATTGTCCTGATCATGACTTGGCGTCCTCCTTTCTAGCTGTGTTTCTTCCTAATACTAGTTTTCGGGTCAGCCAGATGAGCATTGAGGCTATGAGGAGGGCTGTGAATCCTAGTAGTGCGGCTGCCTTCCACCCCCACTTTATCCAGCCGGCTGTGGCTCCTAGTATTATGGCGGTTATTGCTATGGCTGAGTCTCTTTTGCCCGGCCTTATCCCGGGTCCTATCAGGTTGAATGTTAGTACTCGGAATAGTTCGAGTATGAGTATTATTGTGGCCTTGAGGGACCCCTCTTTCTTGTAGGTCATGTAGATCTTCTTCCAGTCCATTGAGAAGATTACTGCTGTTGCTATTATCGATGCGATGAGCATGCCGCCTACTAGGAGGCCTAGGTTGTCTTGGGCTTGTGTCGCGGTTAGTGATTCGAAGGCGCTCTTGTAGGCTTTTCCTAGTATGAATACTATTGCTGTAAGTATGATCTTGCCTAGTAGGACTGCTATTGCGAAGCTTACTGCTTTGAAGCCGGTTAGGCCTAGGGGTATGTAGAGTATGTCGTCTGGGAGGGGTAGTGCTGCGAATAGGAGTACTAGGATGAATACTCCTCTCTCGGCTTCCTCGCCCAGCCACTCCGTCTTCTCTCTCACCTTTTGTAGGCGTTTTGATGCGTGTCCTAGTGCTCGGGAGGACATGAATACTGTTAGCTTGCCGAGCCCCGCCCCTATACCTGATACTATGATCGCCATAGTTGCATGCATAGTGTCGGTTGCTACAAGAGCGTAGCTACCGACGAAGGCTAGGTAGATTGCGGGGAAGCCTGGTATCACGTTGCTGATAAATGAGAGTAGGAATAATCCGACGGGGCCGTACTCGTTTAGCTTTGTTATCAGTTCTACTACGTCCAACTCTGTTGCACCATGGGCGGGGCTCCGGCTCGCTCCAGACCTTCTCCATTGCCCAAGGTTTTAATGGGCTCGGGACGTCCCTGCCCCGTCATCCCCCACCCTCTCAAGGATTATTTGAAAGCGATGGTTTAATTCCTATCAACATATACCGTTTTGGGCAGGGCCGAGCGGTTGTCAACGGCTAGGGTGTTCGACGAGTATTCTGAGAGATACGATTCGTGGTATGATAGGCATTTACCAATTGCGTTGAGCGAGTATTATGCTGTTAGGCAGGCTGTTGGTAGTATGGGTTGGCCTTGTCTCGAGGTGGGCGTGGGGTCTGGATGGTTTGCTTCACGGCTTGGTTGTCTGGTCGGCGTTGATCCCAGCTTGGGAATGCTATCATTGGCCAGGGATAAGGGTTTGGAGGCGGTTATGGGTCGGGGTGAGAGGCTCCCTATTGCCTCGGGCTCTGTGTCTATAGTGTTGTTGATTGTTACATTGTGTTTTGTCGATGATCCGCTCACGGTCTTTAGGGAGGCTTTTAGGGTGCTTGTCGATGGCGGCGTGTTGGTTGCCTGTATTGTTCCGAGGGAGTCTGAGTGGGGCCGCTACTATAGGATGTTGGGAGCGGAGGGCCATGTCTT
The DNA here is from genome assembly GCA_013152575.1 of Thermoproteota archaeon. GTDB lineage: Archaea > Thermoproteota > Thermoprotei_A > Sulfolobales > Acidilobaceae > Thermodiscus. The sequence continues at coordinate 6,583 of JAADGB010000016.1, forward strand.
CTACAGACATGCACGCTTCTATAGTGTGGAGGAGGTCGTGGATCTTGGCAGGTCCGTTGGTTTCGTGGCTGAGAGTGTTACGGCGACTCTCTCCTATCCTCCCGGTGTAAATGAGCGGGTTGAGGAGCCTGTCGAGTATAGTGGTGTAGAGGGTTTTGCATGTGTTAGGTTTAGGAAGGGCGCACTGCCTAACCTATAATCCCTAGTTTGTGTTTATGTATTACTAGGCGGCTATGAACGGGCTCGAAAGGGCTTAGGCTTGGTGTGCCGATGACGAGCCCGCGCAGGGTCGAGCCGCTCGCCTCCCACATGACTTGAGTTAATAAATTAGATATTATTTATTTAAAATCCTTGATTATCTGGGACCGGTGGGAAACCATTATCTCCTGCGGTTTCCTACTGTATGTATTGCCCGCGGCTACCCGGCGGCGGCGCGGGGGAGACTGGGGGCTGAGCCCCCAGACCCGTTTGCGGGGTGAATGACCCTCCAGCCTCCAGCCGCGGGCACACCCCGGTATTGTTTAAGACTTGATGCCCCTCTTACCACACCATAAGGGTTAAAACCCCGGACTGAGAATCATTACATGCTCGGCCGCCCGGACAGGGAACAGGAACCCGGGCGGCAGGATGTGACGCTTAATCAATGGGGACTCGAACACCCCCAGGCCAGTAACCTGGGGACGTTCGAGTCCGACAGGGGCTTCGAGGCGAGCCCGTGTAGCGCCCGGGGGCAACCCGGGCCTGGGTCCGCGAACTAGCGGTCCATGTGCTTGGCCCGCCCGTGGCTGCGGGCAGCCGCGGCCGTAACTCCGGTTGATCCTGCCGGACCCGACCGCTATCGGGGTAGGGCTAAGCCATGGGAGTCGAACGCCCCGCCGCTGCGGGGCGTGGCGGACGGCTGAGTAACGCGTGGCTAACCTACCCTCGGGACGGGGATAACCGCGGGAAAGGCGCGCCCAGTGCCGCTAGGAATATCTGGTATTACCGTAACCCCTAGAACTAGGGGTTACAATGACCCTGTCACTAGACTACATAGCCGGGTTGTTCGATGGCGAAGGCTCAATAGTCGTTAGAGCGAAAAGAGACGTTAGGTATAAGGCAGGATACCAACTTATCATAAAGATAACTTTACACCAGAAGGATAAACAAATTTTAGAAACAATTAAAGAAGTCTTAAAATTAGATGCCCACATATACTATCACAAAAGAGATGACCTGTGGTATCTTGAGGTGCATAAAATCAGTGAAATCAAGAAGTTTGTTCGATTAATTGGTCCGAGATCATATATAAAGAGACAAAAATTTAGGAAACTAGAGAATATACTAAATATGGTTGAGAAAGGATTACACTTGTCTCGTAATGGAATTCTTGAGATCCTAGCGGCCTGGCGCGCCCCCGTAACTGCGGCTAATCCCCGATAGGCGGGGAGGCCTGGAATGGTTCCCCGCCGAAAGGCGCCGCCGGGGGTTATCGCCGGCGGTGCGCCCGAGGATGGGGCTGCGTCCCATCACGGTAGTTGGCGGGGTAATGGCCCGCCAAGCCTACGACGGGTAGGGGCCGTGAGAGCGGGAGCCCCCAGATGGGCACTGAGACAAGGGCCCAGGCCCTACGGGGCGCACCAGGCGCGAAACCTCCGCAATGCGGGCAACCGTGACGGGGCTACCCCGAGTGCCCCCCTCGTGGGGGCTTTTCCCCGCTGTAGGTAGGCGGGGGAATAAGCGGGGGGCAAGACTGGTGTCAGCCGCCGCGGTAATACCAGCCCCGCGAGTGGTCGGGGTGCTTACTGGGCCTAAAGCGCCCGTAGCCGGCTCGACAAGTCCCCTCCTAAAGCCCCGGGCTCAACCCGGGGAGTGGAGGGGATACTGTCGGGCTAGGGGGCGGGAGAGGCCGAGGGTACTCCCGGGGTAGGGGCGAAATCCACTAATCCCGGGAGGACCACCAGTGGCGAAGGCGCTCGACGCGCCCGACGGTGAGGGGCGAAAGCCGGGGGAGCGAACCGGATTAGATACCCGGGTAGTCCCGGCTGTAAACGATGCGGGCTAGGTGTTGGGCGGGCGAGAGGGCCCGCCCAGTGCCGCAGGGAAGCCGTTAAGCCCGCCGCCTGGGGAGTACGGCCGCAAGGCTGAAACTTAAAGGAATTGGCGGGGGAGCACCACAAGGGGTGGAGCCTGCGGCTTAATTGGAGTCAACGCCGGGAACCTCCACCGGGGGCGACAGCAGGATGATGGCCAGGCTGAAGGCCTTGCCTGACGCGCTGAGGGGAGGTGCATGGCCGTCGCCAGCTCGTGCCGTGAGGTGTCCTGTTAAGTCAGGCAACGAGCGAGACCCCCGCCCCCATTTGCTACCCCAGGGGAGACCCTGGGGGCACTATGGGGGGACTGCCGCCGCTAAGGCGGAGGAAGGAGGGGGCAACGGCAGGTCAGCATGCCCCTAAACCCCCGGGCTGCACGCGGGCTACAATGGCGGGGACAGCGGGATCCGACCCCGAAAGGGGGAGGCAATCCCTCAAACCCCGCCTCAGTTGGGATCGAGGGCTGCAACTCGCCCTCGTGAACGTGGAATCCCTAGTAACCGCGCGTCATCATCGCGCGGTGAATACGTCCCTGCTCCTTGCACACACTGCCCGTCGCTCCACCCGAGGGGGGAGGGGGTGAGGC
>JAADGB010000017.1 GCA_013152575.1 Thermoproteota archaeon
AGGGGACTCGAACCCCCGACCACCGGGTTAACAGCCCGGCGCTCTACCTAGCTGAGCTACCCCGGCACCCACACATGATATACACTGATTGGGGTTTTTAGGGGTTTTCCGCCTCAAGTGAGAGAAGGTTCATTACAAGCTCGTACAGGCCATCCTTCTTCAACCCACGCTCAAGCCTGTAGAGCTGCTCTGGGGCAACACCGTACTTTCTAGCAGTCTTGTAAGGGGCTATCCTGTGGGCTCTCGAGTACAGGAGTAGGAGTAGGCTCCTAAGGGAGCCAGGGTGGCTTAGCCTCATTCTAAACTTGTAGTGGGTTACGAGTTCTTCCAACACCCTCTTGGCTACCTTACTCTCGGAGACCCATTTGACTATCTCGCTGGGGAGCTGTATCTTCTTTGGCTTCCCTATACCGTAGATCGTTACTGTATTCTCATCGTTCACTTCCAGTATGTGCGATACGTAGGGTTTCTTCCTTGACACCATCCAGACACCATGGAATGATTCAATTACCCTTACTAGGATTTATATGTTTTAGACTAGTCAAACAAGTTAGAAATATGAGAAATACTTCCACCACCCCTTAAACGTAAGTGGAGGGCCCCATGCAGGCCATGTGGTGGGCCCGGGGGGACTCGAACCCCCGACCTACGGGTCTGGAGCCCGCCGCTCTGCCTGGCTGAGCTACGGGCCCTCCAGCCAGGCACCAATTATAGAATTCATGACGGGAGGAATGTAATAAGGGTTCCCCGCACCCAGACACTAAGATAGAGGGGTAGCCAGCGGATGACAGATACTCGGAACCCGGGTCTCGAGGCAATAAGACGAATGAGAGAATTGGATGATTATTGCCGTTGATGACTAGGCCCGCATGAGACGCTGGCTACCCCTTAAGCCAGCGTTTCAGGAAGCCCTCCTCTAATGGATAGTGGCAGGCAGCCAGTCTACCGTCTCCCATCTCTCTCAACTCTGGCTCCCTACTGGCACAATCCTCTCTCGCGTATGGGCATCTTGGATGGAATCTGCAGCCTGATGGGAGGTTCCTTGGATCAGCGATCTCTCCCTTGATATCCAGCCTCTTCCGCCTCCTCATAGTAATGCTTGGGGCAGCCGTTGCCAATGCAGCCGTGTATGGATGCCTGGGGTCCCTCAATACCTTGTCAACGGGCCCGTACTCTATGATCTTGCCGAGGTACATTACTGCGATCTTGTCGGCGACAAGCCTGGCAACGGAGAGGTCGTGGGTGATGAATATCATGGCGAGACCATACTCCTCCTGGAACCCCTTCAATAGCTCTAAGATTGAGGCTCTCATGGAAACGTCTATCATCGAGACAGGCTCATCTGCAACAACGAACTCGGGCTTAAGGATCATAGCCCTTGCAATGACAACCCTCTGCCTCTGCCCGCCGCTGAGCTGGCTTGGTATTCTATCATAGAAGTCCTCTGCAGGTGTTAGGCCTACGCGCTCCAACATCTTCATAGCTTGCTCCTTGGCCTCCTCCTTCTCGGCTAGGCCATGTACTATGAGGGGCTCTGCAATAGCCTCGCCTATAGGCTTCCTCGGGTTGAGGCTGGCATAGGGGTCTTGGTAGATCATCTGCATCCTTCTCCTAAACGGCCTCAGCTCCTTCATACTCATATGAGTTATATCTACTCCGTCGAAGATGATCTCGCCCTCATCCGGCTCTAGTAGCCTTAAGACTAGCCTCCCAGTAGTGGTCTTGCCACAACCAGACTCTCCTACTAGCGCAAGTGTCTCTCCCCTCTTCACATCGAAGCTCACACCATCAACAGCCCTGACTATCTCCTTTTCACCGCCTAGAATCCCACCGCCCTGGACGAAGTACTTCTTCAACCCCCTCACGCTAAGCAACACGCTCACTACAATCACCTCGTGTACAAGTGACATGATACAATCCTATCGTCTACCTTGACGTACTCTGGCTCATCCTTATCGCATGGATCAAACCTCCGCGGACATCTAGGATGGAAGGGGCACCCCCTCGGGGGATTCCTCAGGTCTGGCGGGTTGCCTGGAATACCCTTGATCCTCTTCTCACCCCATAGGTCTGGCGCGCTCTCAAGCAATCCCCGAGTGTATGGGTGAAGCGGGTTCTCGATGATAGCATCCACAGGACCATACTCCACCACTCTACCGGCATACATTACAGCGATCCTATCACTCCTCTCAGCGGCCAATGCAATGTCATGGGTGATTAATATCACGCTCATCTTCAACTCCTTCATTAGATCTTCTAGGAGGTCCATTATCTTGGCCTGTACAATCACGTCCAAGGCCGTTGTAGGCTCATCAGCGATTAGGAGGGAGGGCTTTAAGGCAACTGCAGCCGCTATCAGTACCCTCTGCCTCTGCCCACCGCTGAGCTGGTGTGGATAATAGTTTACCCTATCTCCCGGTATCCCCACCATTTCAAGTGCTTCGCGGGCGAGCTTCAAGGCCTCCTCCATATCAGTGGTAACGCCATGCTCGATGTAGACGTCAGCGATCTGCTCTCCAACCTTTCTCACAGGATCGAGGCTCGTCATTGGATCCTGGAAGACCATTGATATACTCTTACCCCTCAACTCCCTCATCTTCTGCTCAGGCAGGCTTAGGAGGTCCATGCCGTTGAAGACAATCCTACCGCTCACGATCCTCCCAGGCGGTGGCACTAATCTAAGTAGTGCGAGGGCAAGGGTGCTCTTCCCACTACCAGACTCTCCAACGAAGCTGACGAACTCTCCCCTGGGTATGTCGAGCGTGACTCTGTCCACAGCCTTCACTACACCGGTAAAGGTGTAGTAGTGGACGCTCACATCCTCCAGCCTGACAACGCTCTCCACTATGATCACCTCTCAGTCCTTATAGCATACCTTTCTCCTAGACCCTCGCCTACCAGCGCGAATCCAAGTGCTAGTAGCGTGATTACAATACCTGGGAAGAGGGTTGCCCACCAGGCGCCCTGGTCTAGGTATCTTAATCCTACTCGTAGGTCGAGGCCCCAGTCTGGGCTCGGATAGGAGACTGTGAGGCCGAAGAAGGCTAGTCCCGCCTCAGTGAGTATTGCGTCCGTGGCAGCGAGGCCGAAGACAACTAGTATGGTCGGGGCAACGTTTGGCAGGACGTGGTAGAGCATTATGTGAGTGTTCGGGTAGCCGAGGGCTTCAGCCGCTTCAACGTATAGGCTCTCCCTCACCTCTAGGACTTGGCCTCTAACCATTCTGAAGAAGGTCGGCACGTATACTACGCTGAGCGATATAGCCGCGTTTGTCGGGCTCGGGCCTAACACGCTTGCAACTGCTAGGGCGAGTACGATCCCCGGGAAGGCATAGATGCTATCCATGACCATGCTCAGTATCCTATCTAGCTTCCCACCATAGAAGCCGGACACTAGTCCCAAGGGTACTCCTATGGCCATCGAGAGTATTGCTGAGAATGCCACCACGTATAGGACTATACGGGTCCCCCAGACAATCCTTGAGAACACGTCGTATCCGAGCTCGGTGGTTCCCATTATATGATTCCTGTCTGGCGGCTGCGGGCTTGCAGCCAAGCTACTAGGCACGCTCCTCTCGGTTGGACCATATGGTGCTATCCATGGCGCGAAGACTGCGAGTATGACGAATGCTAGGATTATGGCCAGTCCAGTTAATAGGAGCCCTCTGCCGGGTTTTCTGCCGAATATCTGCTGTGTAACACCGCTAATTGTGGGCATCTCCCTTCACCCCTAGTATCTTATCCTGGGATCTATGAGGGCGTAGATTATGTCTACGATGAGGCTGACTAGACCCACCATGAAGGCGAATACCATGATGGTTCCCTGTATTGCGCTATAGTCTCTATACTGGATCTTCTCGAAGAGGTAGCTGCCTAGTCCTGGCCAGGAAAATGTGGTCTCCGTGAGCACAGCCCCGCCAAGTAGTATGGCTAACTGTAGCCCCATGTACGTAACTATAGGTATCATAGCGTTCCTCAAAGCATACTTCAACACCTTGGTCTCAGGGAGACCCCTAGACCTGTAAGCCCGTATGAAATCGGCCTGGAGTATATCTGAAAGGTTGGATCTCACCAGCCTCGTATAGGCTCCACTCAACACTATTCCGAGAGTGAGTGCTGGAAGGATGAGGTGCTTCAACGCATTGAAGAATGCTGCAGGATTACCAGTTAGTATAGCGTCCAGCGTGTAGATTCCAGTTATCCTCTTCAATGTTATCGAGGGATCAAGCCTCCCGCCAGCAGGAAGCCAGCCTAGGTATACTGAGAAGAGTAGTATGAAGAGGGACCCGAGCCATGGTATGAATAATGTATATGCAACTATACCGTAAACCCTCATCGAATAATCGATCTTAGACCCTCTCCTGAGGGCGGCGAGGGTCCCCGTTATGAGGCCGAGCAATACGCTTACAGTAAAGCCAGCAATCGTTAACTCGATGGTTGCAGGTATCCTATAGGCTAGGTCTTTTGATATAGATCTACCCTCGATTACCATGCTTTCTCCAAAGTTTCCGTGAAGGATATTCCACAGGTAGTCGAAGTATTGAACGTATAAGGGCTTGTCCAAGCCTAGCCTGTGCATCTTTTCCTGGAGTATCTCGGGGGGCACGTAGTGTGTGCCAAGCGCTGAAAGTATCGGGTTGCCTGGGATCACTCGTAGTAGGATGAATATCAGAGTGTATAGTATGAGTATAGTGGGTATTATCAGGAGCCCCCTTATCACTATGTACCGGAGTAATCGTCCCACTCTAGCAACACCCTCCCTCATGTTGCATGGGCGGAGGCTTGTAGGACTATTTACGGGGTTCGGTTGATAGGTTAAAAAAAGATAAAAATTGTGTTAGGTTATCCGCCTACCTCTATCGAGTCGTATAGCAGGAACATTAATGGGCTTATCTTAATGCTCGTCACGTCCTTCGATGTTACCACGTATAGCTTACCCTGTATCAATGGTATGTATGGTACGTCTTCGGCCAGTATGTTCTGTACTTGCTCATATAACTGGGCCCTCTGCGTCTGATCCGTTAGTGTCTGGGCCTCTTTGAGTAATTGGTCTACTGTCGGGTTGGAGTAGCCGGTGCCTGTCCACGAGTTGGCGGTTGATGACAGGAATGGCGTCAGGTAGTTGTCGGGGTCTAGGTAGTCTGGATACCATCCTAGCAGGCTCACCATCATTTGTCCATTTCTTAACTGGTCGACGTACTGTGACCACTCGCTGCTCTTCACATCAACTGTGATCATGCCGGTCTTCTCCCACTGTGACTTGAGTACCGCTGCTAGCTGTGCCTCTGTGTCTCCGTAGTGGGTTGGCGTGTACCATAGTTCTATGTGGAGTTTGTTGGTCTCACTGTAGCCTGCCTGCTGGAGTAGCTGCCTTGCTAGGTCTAGGTTAGCGTCTCCATACTTGGTCTTGAAGGCGTCGATGTGGCTCCATAGGCCTGCGGGCACCATGCTGTATAGAGGCTCTACAGTGCCCTTGAAGACGGTCTCGGCTATTTCTGTCCTGTTGACAGCGGCAGCTAGTGCCTGTCTTACTAGCACGTTGTCTGTTGGTGGCGCGTCTGTCTTGATAACTACGTATCTAATGTATAGGCCTGGTACCTCTAGTACCTTGAAGTCGGGGTTGTTCTGTAGGTCCTGTATGTCTTCAGGGTTGAGGGTTCTCCATGCCACGTCGATTTCTCCTGAGAGTAATGCGTTCTTCAACGCGTTGGCTGAGGAGTAGAATGTTATCACGACCTTGTCGTTCTTGGGCTTCTCTCCATAGTAGTATGGGTTTGGTACTAGTACTAGCTTCTCGTCTCTCACCCACTCCTCTATCTTGTAGGGTCCACAGCCACCCCAGGTTGCGTCGCTGGCGATCTGGTCGTCTGGGTAGTTGGGGTGCACGGGATAGTATGGTGGGGTTGCAACTACTGCTAGGAAGTAGCTTGCAGGCGTCTTCAGAGTGAACTTAACCGTGTAGTCGTCGAGTGCCTCTACTTTTTCAACGAACTCGGTCACCAGCCAGCTGGGGTCGCCCTGTATCTTCATGACCCTCTCGATGCTCCTCACAACGTCGTGTGCAGTGCATGGTGTGCCGTCGGCGAACTTGGCGTCTTGCCTTAGGTGGAATATCCATACCTTACCGTTTTCTTGCACGTCCCAGCTCGTCGCTAAATCGCCGACAATCTTACCGGTGTCGGGGTCATACTTGACTAGGCCGGCCATCACGTTACTCAGTACTTCCCACGTGAAGAAGTCATAGGCGTTGGCAGGGTCTAGGTCTGTTATCTTGTCAGTTACACCTATGACGACGACCTTCTCCTTCTCCTGGCCGCCAAGGGTGTAGAATGCACCCACGATTATCAGCACGATTATTACGACGGAGGCGATTAGGACGCTCCTACTAATAGCCCTTCTCTTATAACTCATTTCGGTGTCCACCCTGTGGGGTACATGGTCATGGTGACGAAAGTTACTCATCTAGACATTAAATAGTTTGCCACGCCTACAAGTCAATTCAAGAAACCCCGGTGTAAATATTGAGGGAAGCAGCCGTACTCGTGCTACTCTGGGGCGACCCTACGAGAGTACTCGTCGTTAGGAAGAGCTGTAGTATTGACTCGTACTGGTCCTGCGACATAGCCCTCCCGGGAGGCCACATCAAGTCGGGAGAAGACCCAATACGGGCCGCGTTGAGGGAGGCCTGGGAGGAGGCATGGATACACCCATCAATGGTAAAGGTCCGAGAGATACTAGCCCCAGAGAAGACACTGGCAGGTAACAGGCTAATACACCCGGTAATCGCCACACCCAAGGGACCCCTATGCCCAAGGCCTGCAAGCGAGGAGGTCGACGCAGTCCTCTGGATCCCACTAAGCATAATAGGAAACAAGCCCGGGGAGATACTGCATCCACGTAGGAGGATAACCGTTGAAGGATACAGGCTGGCTGGAGGAGTATTATGGGGTGCCACACTCAGAATCCTAAGGAGGCTCTACCTCATGCACTCCTCGAAGACAGATGAACCATAGAGCACACTACACTCCTCATTATGGTGTAGGACTAGGCCTCCAGCCACCATTCTTCTAGCTGGCCAGAGAGCCTCCGGGTTATCATCGTGGATCTCAAGTATGCAAGACTCAAGGTCGAGCACCCTAGTATATGTTTCCAGCTTGAACCCGGTCTCACTCCCCCTATCCCTTAGAAGTATACCGGCCAGTCTCCTGACTCCTATGCCGCTCTCTTCTAGAACGCTCCTTATGATTGGTAAATCCCTCCTACGCCTGCCCGAGACTATGTAGACCCTGTAACCGTCTTCCAGAGCCCTCCTAAGCAACTCTACTCCAAGCCTCCTCGCACCCTCGCCATCGTATAGGACGCCGTCGAAGTCAAACACGATCACGTCGCACTCCAACCAGTAGAGCACCCTCAATCAATGTAGTAGCTGGGAGTCTTAACCTGTAAGATAAGAATCCCGCCAGTCAACAAGGGAGGCCTTGGGAAGCAGTGAATTGACGGTATGCGATGTCTGCAAGCGTAGAAAACCAGTAGTATACCAGAAGCACACGGGGCTAAAGCTCTGCAAGGAGTGCTTCTACCAAGACATCCACAGAAGGGTCAAGGCTGAGATAGACAGGTGGGGCATGATCAAGCCAAGCGACACCATCCTACTCGGCCTATCCGGCGGCAAAGACAGCTGGGTACTACTAGACACCCTCGTGAGACTCCACGACCCATCGAAGATAATCGCTGTAACGATAATCGAGGGGATACCGGGCTACAACAGGAGGGAATACGCTGAGAGGGTAAAGGCGAAGGCAAAGGAGTATGGAGTAGACCACATAATGACGAGCATCAAGGAGTACATAGGCCACACCCTAGCCGAGATAGTCGACGAATCCATCAGGCGAAGGGTAGGGGTAAGCCCATGCACCTACTGTGGAATCTCTAGGAGGAGGATACTAAACCTCTACGCGAGAATGTACGGTGCAGACAAGACAGCGACAGCCCACAACCTAGACGATGAAAGCCAAGCAGCCTTCGTCAACCTACTCCGAGGGGACTGGGAGGGGCTGTTAAGACAGCATCCGCTCTCCTCTCCAGCCAGCCCCCTAATAGTTCCGAGAGTGAAGCCCCTCCGGAAGATCTATGAGTGGGAGACAGCTACGTACGCGTATTTAGGCGGTTTCCCCCTACAGGAAACAGAGTGTGCATACATCAACATGATGCCAACCCTGAGGGCAAGGGTGAGGAGAGCACTATACCGTTTGGAGGAGAAGAGGCCAGGGACCCTCCTAACATTCCTGGAGACACTCGACGAGATACTCGCCGAAGATGCAAGAAGACTGAAACCCCAGCAACTACCCTCATGCGAGAGATGCGGTGAACCAACAAGCCATGGGAGGAGGCTATGCAAACTCTGCGAGCTGTTAGAGAAGGCTGGCATCGAGAAGCCGAGATACACAGAGATCTACCGGCGCTGGGGTCGGGAACCCTTAAAACTCCACAGGCTACGCGTTAGTGAGGGGGGAGGATAGGATGAGTGAGGAGAAGGTCATGCCGCCAGTACCACTGGTGAAGAAGCCTAAGCTAGTGAAGCACGGCGGGCTAGACCAGGGCGTTAGGAAGGGCAGGGGCTTCAGCCTCGGGGAGCTGGAGGCTGTAGGCTTAACGCCCAGCCAGGCGAGGAAGCTAGGCCTCTACGTGGATAAGAGGAGGAAGAGCGTCCATCAATGGAATATCGAGGCGTTAAAGGACTATTTGAAGAGGCTGGGCCGCCTCTAACACTTTAAAGGCTCCTCAATCTCCTCTGCTGTAGGCTTCGATGGTATAATGCATAGGAACCGCATCCCGTTCTCTCCACTCCAATACTCGTGCTCCACATTCGGCGGAATATAGACAACGTAACCCTCCTTTACATCATATGTTTCACTCCCAATCCTCACCCTACCACTACCCTCCAATATGAATATCTCGTGCTCCCATGGGTGGAAGTGGGCCTTGATATGGCCTCCCGGCTCCATCTTGAAGAGCCTCATGTAGAAGTTCCTCGCACCATCAGCCTCCGCTATAAGCCACCTAATCGTGGTCCCAGTAGCCATATCCTTTGGAATAACCTTCTCCTCCACGTTAGAATAATGAGTTACCTTCCCGCCACAAGCCATACACAACACCACATGAAATGGTTGTCTAGGAGGTATTTGTCATTGAATACATGGGCTACCATTTAGCCTTACCCATAAACGCCTCAGGATCCAGCCGGGCGACGCCCAGCTCTATATACTCGGGCTCACCCTCATATGGCGTGTAGACGTAGAGGGTCCCCGTCCGGTAATTCACCCGTGTAACTATGCCAGGCCTAACCACACCCCCACCAACTACGGCAGAGAGTAGCCCTCTCTCCCAGCCAGGCCTGACGAGGGTAGCACCCTGAATCCTCCTACCACGGACCCTGGCCACGACGCGGAGC
>JAADGB010000018.1 GCA_013152575.1 Thermoproteota archaeon
GCCATTTCCTGTTGAAGCCGCAGAACTTGTCGAGTGACTCTATGAACTCTCTGCCTTCCTTCGTTATATCTGTCACCTATCACTCACCCTTGATGATAAGGGTCTCTCGGATTTCAAATAGGTTTAGGCCAGCATAAAACTGTTATTTAAATTTATGTTAGAAATTATATTGCGGGAGCGGGCTTAACCCTCTCCTGCATGAACTCGACGAGACCTGCTTTGGTGATAGCCTCTAATACCTCCTGGTCACTGGCTCCCTTGCTTATCTCAATCTTCTTGTCGAGAGGCTCTATATGGTCTACGTTGGCCCTTCTCCTCCTAACGCCTGTCAGCTGCTTGGGTCCCGTTATCAACACGAAGTTCTCATCTATGATGTCTACTATCACGCACTTCCTACCGGCTTCCCTTCCGTATAGCTTGACGCAGATCCTTCCTACCTCGATTGCAGGCACTAGCTTCCACCCCAATATCCAGTGAGGCAGAGTGTTGAGGATATTAAAAGAACTACTGTGGACTTTCAAACTCATAGCCTAAAGCACGCAGTTTAGACTCAACGTAACCCTTAATCACCCGGTAGGTGTCTTCAACGCCAAGCACGCTGTTATCTATGACCAGGTCGAAGGCGGCGCATAGCGACGTGTCATAGCCATAGTATTCTCTGAATCTATTCCATTGACTAAACTCTCTGGCCCCTGTCTCCGCGAGGACTTCCTCGATAGGTCTACCCTCCCTACCTGCGATCCTCTCTACACGAGTCGGGAAACCAGCCTGTACGAGTATCCTGACATCTGCGACATTGGCTAGAACCCATCCAGCAAGATGGCTATCTATAACTACTCCTCCCGCCGCTGACCTCCTCAGCGTTGTCTCATCTATTCTGAGGTCGATTGATGGATCCTCCTCGGCCAGCCTACTGAGTTCCTCGAGAGTCAGCCCTTTTTCACGAGCTATCGATCGGAAGATATCGCCAGTGGTGAGGTAGTCCAGGCAAAAATCACGTGCAAGCCTCTTGGCATATGTGGATTTACCGGACCCGGGTGGGCCAGATACCACTATTACTGGCCGCCTATTATCGCTTCTCTGAGGAGCTCTGCAAGACACGTTGGACAAAGTACACCACCATATGGTCTCTCCGGCCTCTTCGACGTCTTACTCATGTTCCTCAGCACGTAAGGCCTATACCTTGGCACTCCAGCCAGGGGTCTACCACACCTTGCGCAGCGCGCTGGCCCTGGCTTCCTCTTCTCGTACCTCGTCACTGTCCTACCGCCGGGAGTCCTCCTCTTGACCCTCCTGAGGCTCCTGCTCCTCAGGGCAGGCCTGACCATGGCTCCCAGCACCCGTTTGAGGATAACAAGCAGACGGCGCTATAAGAAGGTATCGCGTAGGGATAGGAACACTACCACGTAGACTAGGAAGTATAGTATCGCTGACATAATGTAGTATCCTCCCTCGGCCGCCACTGTCAGCGGGGGTAGACTGTAGGGTGCTGGCAGTGCTGGAACGTATACGAAGACAAGGATGCTTCCAAGCATATAGGATATGAGTAGCAGGGTCATCTTCACAATAATACTCCTTGTTATAGTCCTCTTAGCCCTCTTATACTCAGCCTCCATCGCTTTAAGCTTCTTCCGAGCCCTCTTACTAGTACCCATCTGGCTCTTCATCAACCGATACTCGGCCATTTTATCAATGGCTCTCTTGACCTGTTCATAGGGATAAATACTTCTGTAGATTGAAGCCGCAGATAACGATAACATGAGGGGAATGATAATGACGATTAAAGGATAGGGGTCCAAAACAACACCCCTTAGAGATTCTCGATATAGCTCATGAGCTCCCTCGCAGCCTCCTCGGCAGCCCCCTCCTTGTTCTGGACAATAGCAACGGTTGACGCATAGAAGACCGCGCTGGCGAAGCTGGCCGCCCTTGCATACTCCATGAGCCTTCTAACTCCCTCCGCTCCGCCGAAGTCTGCCCTATACCTCGTCTTATCCCTCGCCTGCCTCGCAGCTATCACCTCTGGCTCAGCCTCTATCACCGCTATCATGTCGGGCTTCAACTGGTCTATGACGTGTTTTGGTAGGCCAGGCCAGTAGCCTGCAACCGTCCTCACTAGCGCGTGTGTATCTATTATGAGGAAGCCGTCGTCACCTAGCTTTAGCTTGGCGTACTCGATGATTGCCTTCGCAGCGAGCTCCTGTAGCTCCAACTGTTTCCTCAGTGGCAGAGTTCTGATCTTGTCTCTATCCTCGATGATCCCCTCTTTGACAGCATAGTTCAGCATGAAGGAGCCGAAGTTTACTACTTCCACCTTGACCTGTTTCTCCTCTGCGATCTTCTTTAGGTGATTTATGACAGTGGTCTTCCCTACGCCGGGGACCCCGGTGACTATTACGACTTTGAAGGGATGCCTCATTTCCCATCACCCTTCTCCTAAGATCTTCCTCAGTAGCGGGTACGTCTCTAGGGCTCTCTCGTATGAGATCATCATGTAGTACTGGTTTATAATACCGACAGCGAGTAGTATACCCGTTCCTGTACCATAGGCGCCGAAGATGTCTGCTACTATCGCGATTGCTGCAACGATTAGGCTTGAGAGCAGGGTTAGCGGGTAGATATACTTGGCTAGTATGCCCTCAAGGATCTTCGGGTTCCTCCTCATTCCCGGCACTTCCATGCCGCTCTTTACGAGCTTCTCAGCTTGGTCGGTCGGGTTTAGACCTGCCAGCTCTACCCACATGTACCCGAAGGCTACCGACATGATGGTCCATGATATTGTGAACGTGAGCGTCCTCATGGGATCACTGAGTGCGGGTATAATGCCTCGTGGGGGTGTTACGTAGTACACGAGCTGTTCATAGTATCTGGCAATCGTGCTCTCTGGTCCAGCTATGTTTTGAATAATCCCGTTGAAGAGCTGTAAGTCGGCTACTAAGATACCGACTAGGAGGATTGGAATGTTAGTTACGTACATAAACTGCAGGGGTACTCTAGTCCTTATACCTCTTAATCTCGCAGATGTGACTGGTATCTCGACTCTCATCGCCTGGACATAGACTAGGAATAATATTATTGCAACGGTTGCGAAAAGGCCTGTTAGATCAGGGTAGCCATTCGGCCTTGCAATTAGGAGTAGGTTCCTCTCTTGTAGGACCGCTGGTATGAAGCCATACGTTTCTGCAATCTGCGGAACATATCCCAGCAGGCTCCAGAATATCTGGTATGCCACCCCTGCTAGGATGAAGAGGCTTATTGCGCTACCTATACCCCACCCTTTCTGCAACATCTCGTCGAAAAGTTGTACTAGAAACGCTGCAAACGCCAATTGCGCTATAACAATTATCTTTATCGACCAGGAAGGAGTTATACCCGTTCCCTGCCAATACTTGTTACCTATAACATACATCGTAGCCTCGAAAACGGCGAAGAATATTGCGAGGCTCTTCTGGGCAGCAGTGAACTTCTTCCTGGACTCGGGATCGTTTAAGTCTATGTCGATTAACTTAGCTCCAACCAGGACCTGTAGGATGAGGCCTGCCGTTACAATAGGGCCTATGCCGAGCTCCATCAGGCTACCTGCGCTGCTCGCGAAGATAATCCTCTGGAGCGAGACGGTGGTCTCCGTGGCTTGAGCTGGTATACCATATAGGGGAATATTCGACATCACGAGGTATAGTACGAGTATTATGCCTGTCCAGGCGAGCCTCCTGTAAAGGCTTGGCCGAGGCACGGGCTTTTCTACTGTAGGGAATCTGTCTGCAACCGCCGCCAGGAAATCTAACACACCCACACTGCTTCACCGTAACGCTGGCAACACCCCAAATCTACCGACTACCATAATTGGGGCAATAGTCTACGGGTTAAAAAGTAGGCAATGAGGGTCCCTCAACTGCTAAAGCTTAAGTCCCCATCCGTATAAGCACCATTAATAACCCGGGGACAGTATAGAGGTTCGATAATGGGGTGCGGGGGTGCCCGAGCCTGGCCAAAGGGGTCGGGCTGAGGACCCGATGGCGTAGGCCTGCGTGGGTTCAAATCCCACCCCCCGCACCATGTAATCCTTGGAGCTGAAGCGTGTTGCAGAAGAAGAACACGGTAATAAGCATAATAGTTATCGCGGCAATAATAGCCGGAGTAGCTCTATACATGTTCGCAGGCCAAAACGAGACAAACACGACAACACCGACGGAGACGACGACTACAACCACTCAGCCAGAGAAGATAACAATAGACCAGTTGAAGAAGAAGGTTCTCATCTACGACTCACTATACCGCGAGTTCCCACACGACCAGCTCCTAGACTATATCGTGCAGGAATTCGAGAACGCAGGATTCCAGGTAGACGTATACAGGGGGAGAAACGCGACTCTAGACCCATTAGTGGCTATGGGAGAATATGGTATAGTCATACTGAGAGCCCACGGCGCTTACAATAACGATGAGAATAGTGGCAAGCCCCTTGGAACATACATTTACACAGGCCTCTACCTAATCGAGGCACAAGCCCTCTACGGAGTAAACACCATAAACAAGGGCCTAGACGATGGCCTTTATGCGCCAGCAGTCATCCCCCGTGAAGGGGTCCCCGTAAGCCAGCTACCCAAATACCTCTCCGTGAGCCCCAAGTTCTTCAAGACCATGACAACATCGCTGAATAACACGATAGTCTTCTACACAGGATGCTTCGGCATGAACGATGATAGACTTGCAAACGTCCTCATCTCCAAAGGCGCATACATGTACATTGGCTGGGATGGAAACGTTACATGGGTCTTCTCAGACCAGTTCCTAAAACAGTGGGTGGACGCCTTAATCCAGTATAGGGACCCCGTGCAGGCCCTCGCCGCAGTTAATAGCACGCTCGGCGCCGATCCAGACACGGGGGCGGTTGTAAAGTACAAGGTGAGGGGATAGCCATTGCCGGGGAACCTGAGGGTCTATCTTGTCGGCCTCCTACTACTGATATTCTCGCTAGCCGTATTCATAACATCGATCTACCTCGCGGTCAACGGGTATATTGTAGCGAGCCTTGTAGGCGCAGCAATAGGCTCTGTTACCCTCATCGTGGGAGCAGACCTTGTTAGGGAGTCGTAGCAAGGTAGGCGTCTATATCATCCATTATACCCATCAAGTACAGCATTGCAGCGTAGGCCACCATGAATCCTAGGAATGAGGCGTTCCTCCCGTAGCCTAGGGCTCTTATCCACACGTAGGCTACAATGCCTATGAGTATCGCGAATAAGGATAGTATGTTAGCCCTAGAGGATAATGCGACAAGAGAATAAGCCAGGGCCTCTACTGCGGCAACCCGGTTCCTCCTGAGCCATGCGGCAACCTCCTCCACAGAGGGCACACTACTACCAGGGAGATAATACCAGAGGGCTAGGAGGCTGAAGAAAACCATAGTTACGATAACTACAAGCGAGTAACCACCAATTGAAGCGAATATCTCCTTGGATAGTCTTGGAAGGTAGCTGGCCTTAGAACCATAGAGGTAGAGTAGATAGGCGAAGAGACCCCCGTATAGTGCGAAGGGAATGCTCCTTAGCGTAACCGTGAATACCGGGCCCGGCTCAATTGATGGAGTACCAACATAGACGTATGCTAGAGACGTAGCAACTAGTCCAAGTACCACTAGTGGGTTAGCCTTAGTGAGGGTTAGGGCCATAAATCCTATGAAGTAAGCCAAGATCCCAGCCGTCGAGCGGCCGATGTAGGATAAGGTTAATCCTAAGAGGAAGAATACCGTTCCAACTAGGCCAATTAAACCACCGTAGGTTAGTAGGGATAGGAGTAGCCCGTAGACTCCTAGGGCTAACAGTGGTAGCCTAACAGAATCTACCCCTCGATAAAAGCCTACCAAACCCCCTAGCGAAACCAATGGCCTCACCCCTACTCCTAACCATACCTAACAGAATGCCCATCCTAGCGAAGCGATCCCGGTACTCCCTGTAGACCCTCTCCTCGACGATCCTCACAGCCTCCTCTTGAAGGGTCCCTCCCATAGGTGCAACAATCAATACCATAGTGGTACAGGTGGCTCCGGGTAAAGCTTTCAAGACGTCGATGACCCTGTCCAGGTTAGCTCCGGGACCCAACAATACGATCTTCAATGTGGATGGGGGAAGGACCCTGAGGAACTTGTAGAGGCTATCCTCCAACTTCATCCTATAGACAGAGTTGTCTGGCCCTACAATGCTCAGCCTGAGCCGGAAAGACTCTACTGCATCGCGACCCCTAAGGGGTCCCTCGCTCTCCCAGACTTCGCCCCGGAGTATTGTAAACCATATCGCGCCCCCCGAGGATACTGTAGTCGAAGCAATCGCTAGGGCGAGCCTCATTATCCAGTCGGCAGGAGCGTCACCAGGGGTCCCCGGCCAGCTTGGACCGGAGAGGTCAGCGAATACCGCCGTATCATTCCTAACCTCGCTTAAACCCTCCCTAACCATTAACTTACCCGTTCTAGCGGTTGCGGTCCAGGACACGAAGCGTAGGTCGTCGCCATACTGGTATTCTCTCAACTGGAAGTACTCAAGCGATAATCCCCTTGCCCTGGAGACTATAGGCTCAGCTACTCCAGTGCTGAGTCCCTTCATGACCATTTCCTGCAGTGATATTGGCGTGACTGTTATACTCGAGACTTGCTTGACGACTCTGTGGATCCTGAAGAAGCCCAGAGGGTCCCCTGTTGATAGTAGCATCTCGTTGAATACGTGATAGCCAGGCGCTGGCTCGATCGGGTACTCTATCTCTACCGTGTCGCCGCCCTTGATAGTGATCCTTCCCTGATAGTGCTTGGCCCTTACCCGGGGAGGGACCCGGTCTTCGATGACAAGGTATGGTAGCGCGCCTTGAGAGGGGTTCTCCACTGTTATCTTCACGTGGGAAGTGGAACCCTCGCCTATCCTCACGGGGACCTCTCGACTCACCCTTAACGTCGCGAGGGTGTACCTCGTCTTAACGGCTTCCGCATAGGATACTGCCAGTAGGACGGCGATGAGGAGGGCGGTGGACACGATTACTGGGGACCCTCCCTTTAGTATCGATAGTACTGTTAAGGCAGTGATAATGAAGCCGGCTCCCGTAGCTTTAACAGTGGGCTCAATCCTCAAAGCACTCGCACCATTCCTACGGCGGCTCTACACTCTCCACTGCATCATCGACTACCGCCTCGGGGGTGGCCCCCGATAGCTTAGCCTCCGGTTTCAGTATGATCCTGTGGTCGAGGGCGTAGTGGGCCATCCGCTTCACATCGTCTGGTACGACGTAGTCGCGCCCCTCTAGTAGGGCGAAGGCTCTGGCTAGCTGGATCATTGCAATAACCGCTCTGGGACTGCCTCCCAGTAGTACTCGGGGGTCCCTCCTAGTCCTCTCTACAATGTAGGCCGCGTAACGCTTTATGTTGTCGTCAACGTATATCCTCCAGATCCTCTTCTTCGCCTCCAGGAGCTCCTCCCTTGTAATCACCGGCTTAATGGGCCATTCTTCTATTCCCTCCTGTTTATCGATTATCTCGACCA
>JAADGB010000019.1 GCA_013152575.1 Thermoproteota archaeon
TACGCTTGGCTCCTTTACAAGCGCTCTTGCCAGGGCTACTCTCTGCTGCTGTCCACCGCTCAGCTGTGCCGGATACCTGTCTAGTAGGTGGTCGATTTGGAGCATAGCGGCGATCTCTCTTACCTTCTTGTCGATGAAGGACTTGGGCTTCTTAGCGAGCCTCAATGGGAAGCTTATGTTGTCGTAGACCTTCATGTGTGGGTAAAGGGCGTAGTTCTGGAATACTAACCCGATGTTCCTCTCATTTGGTTTGAGATTGGTGACGTCTTTTCCATCGAATAGTATCTTTCCACGTGTAGGCCTGTATATGCCGGCTATGAGGTATAGTAGTGTGGTCTTTCCACTACCGCTTGGGCCTAGGAGGGCTGTGAATCTTCCGTCTGGGATCTCGAGGTCTACATTATTAACTGCAATAACGTTCCCGAACCGTTTAGTTACTTTCACTAATTGTACTGATACCATTGGTACCTCACCCCTTCAACCCACCACTCATAGTTTCCAGTAGCAGCCTTTGAGTGAATATGAAGAACAATATCGTGGGGAGCAGATAGAGGGTCCCTGCAGCCGCCATAATAGGTAGATAACTTGTCTCAAGGCTACCGCTAGCAAGTTGACCCTCAATGAAGGTTGCCAGAGTCTTCTGGTTAGGCGGTAGGAATATCATAACATAGATTAGATCCTCCCAACCGGCGAGGAAGGCGAATATCGCTACCGCAGCAATACCCGGCTTCACAAGCGGGAGAACCGCGTGTCTAAACGCTGTCCATCTGCTTCCACCATCGATTAGTACAGACCATTCTAGCTCCCAGGGGACCCTGTCGAAGAAGCCCTTGAGTATCCATATGCTCATTGGTATCTCTAGGCTCGCCCTGGCCAGTATGACGAAGAAGAAAGAGTAGAGCGTCCTGCTCTGAGGGGGAATGTACTTTACCAGAGTGTAGTAGTATATCGTGTACACTCCGACTATTAGGGCTACTCCGGGGAATGCGTGTAGTAGTAGGAGGAGCTTGAGGGACCCCTTCCTCCACCTATACTTCATCCTCGAGTATGCATATGCGCTTGTCGCGCTTCCCCCTAGGACTACGGCTGTGACTCCAGCTGCTACTATGATGGTGTTTCCAATCATTCTAAGAATCTCGCCTGTACTATAGATTCGCGCGTGGGTTGTGCTGAGCTCCCCCCTGAAGAAGGCTATCCAGTTGTCGAACGTGAAGTTGAACTTGACCCATGGATTTGAGACTATCGTGTTAGCGAAGCTGGTGATTATGAGTGTAGAGTAGGCCAGTATCAATGGTAGGGAGACGAGTAAGAGTACGCCTATGAGTATGTAGGACTTGTAGCCTGTGACAAGTGGCCCCATGAGCTCGTTCTTACCGTTACCCATCATATATCACCTTTGGGCTCCAGAGTTATCTTATCAAACCTCATGATGCGGAGGGTTAGAAGGCCTAGGAGGCTGCCAATTATGACTAGTATGACTGCAGCCGCGGCTGCTAGTCCCTGGTTCTTCACTGTTCCGAAGGCTTCGGTGAAGACGAATAGGGCCCATGTTGTGCCATACCATTCATCGACTATCCTCCAGTCTACTAGCACGAAGAGGTGGGTATAGCTCGTTACTAGGCTTAGTAGCTGCCATACTGTTACGAAGACTAGGTGCCACCTGGCCATTGGTACTAGGATGTGTCTGACTATCTGCCATGTGGATGCTCCGTCCACTTTCGCCGCTATGAGTAGTTCTGGTGGTAGGCTCTTGAACGCGCTATAGAAGATTATCATTCCATAGCTTACTCCTACTAGCCCGTTGACGAATATGATTATGCTCCACGCGCTCCAGGGTAGTAAGTTGGGGTCTGTTCCCCAGAAGGTTGGTTGGTCTATTAGTCCTAGTTTGAGTAGGAAGGCGTTTAGGGTCCCCTGTGGACTGCCGTAGAAGAAGTAGTACCATATTAGTCCAAATACCGCGAGTGGGGTCATTCTTGGTATGAGCCAGAGGAGCCTGAATCCTAGGCTCACTCTCTCCTCTATCACGTAGGTGGCTATTGCTAGGAGGAGGCCGCCGAGCACGTTGACTATGAGTGTGAATACCACGAATACTATGGTTGTCTTCAATACCAGGGAGCCTAGCGGGTGTGTTGTCACGAACTTGTATAGTGCCTTGTAGTTTTCTAGCTCGACGAATTCTGTAAGCTGGCTTATCTTCCAGTCCCTTAGGGGGGTGAAGCTGATCCAAGTGGTAACTATGAGGGGGAGAATGTAGAATGCAGCTATGAGTATAATGGCTGGGAGGAGAAAAAATATTGCGTTACTTAGTTTGTGGCCTAGTTTCATCTAGGCCTGCCCCTTCCCCCTGACGGCCATGTAGGCGGCGATTATGATTATGATGATTACTATCACGCCGATGATTAGGGCGGTGTTGCCTCCTTCAGCTGTTGTTGTCGTAGTCGTGGTTGGGGAGGTGCCTGTCTCGGTACCCGTTGTAGTGGTCTGGGTTGTCGGTAGTAGGCTCCATCCTGTTGGTACGCTTCCTGTGAACTCGACGTTGCCTGAGAGGTCTGGGTCAGCGTTCACGCTGCTCTCAATGAACTGTATTGCCTGCTCGGGAGTCATCTGTCCCTTTAGCACCCTGTCTACTGCCTGCTTGAATACGTCTGCGAGCTTGGAGTAGTATGGGTGGCTCGGTGCTAGGTGGGTGTATTCTAGCATGTAGCTGACGTTGGCTAGGAACTCGATGTTGATCGGGTCTGCGGTCTTCTGTATGATTGGTGCTATCGCGTCCATTACCTCCTTTGAGAATGGTAGCTGTAGGTTCCTTAGCTGGTTGATGAAGGTCTCGTTCTTGAGTAGCGCTGATGCCGCCTTCCTCACTGGTACGTGGGCTGATATCACGCTGTGTACAGCGTTGATTATTGGATCGCTGGCCTCAACAACCATGAGGAATGCTAGCTCCTGGTAGGCTTTCTTGAAGTCTGGGTTGTCAAAGTTGGGGTTGTCCTTACCCGCGTTGGCGGCGATCATCCACATGAATGGCTGGCTTAGCGTTACTGGCTGCTTGCCCTGCTCGCCAGCTGGGAATAGGGTGTAGTAGAACTTGTTCTTTACCTCCTCTGGTGTTAGAGGCCTCTTCTGGCCTGTCTGTGGGTCTAGGTAGTAGTCCTTAGTCTGCCACTCGGTCCAGTACCAGGTTCCTCCAATGTCGAATAGGGTGTTGCCTGTACCGCCAGCACTCTTCTTCTCACCTACTATTGTTGGGTGGATCTGTGTGGCCCAGTCCCAATCCATGATGTTCCTTGGTAGTAGGCCTGCGTCGGCGAAGGCCGCCTCGGTGGCTAGCCACTTGTAGACGGCTTCACGGTCTACTACTAGCTTGCCAGTGTTGGGGTCGTATAGTGATCCTCCGAAGGCGAATATGAACTGTATTAGGTCTGGGTGAGCGCTTCCCTTCCTGTGTATTAGGCCATAGTCGGCGCAGCCCTTCTCTACCGCCTCCTTAGCCTTCTGGAATACGTCAGCCCAGGTGAACTGTCCGTTCTTGACCTTCTCGTCCAGGCCTGTTAGGTCCCAGCCCATGCACTGTGCTACGTCTTTCCTAATGTAGAGTGGTCTCGCCTCTGTGTCCTGTGGTATTCCATAGTACTTACCCTGGTATTTGGCCGCCTCCATTAGTGGCGTGTAGAAGTCTGAGAATACATTGTTCCAGTAGGCCTGTACCCACTGTGTGATGTCTAGGAGTCTGCCGTCGGCGGCTAGTGTTGCAATGTAGATGTAGCTGTTAACGAAGAAGTCGCCGTTCTGGCCTAGCTCGTACTGGGTTACGAAGTTGTCATACTGCTTCTGGAAGCTCGACTCCCAGTTGGTGTCTACTTGTATTTGCACGTTGATTCCGTTCTGCTGCCACACCTGGTTTATCCTATAGGCTGCCTCTACTATACCGTACATCCTCATTACGCTGTTGGGGTCGCCAGCAGCCTGCACTGTATAGTGTACTGTTGAGATCCCATTGCTCTGCAACCACTGGCCGATAGCGATTACGTCCTGCTCCCAGTTCCCTGTTAGGTCTGGTACCGTCTGTGCCTTCACGGTTAGTGGAGCCGCCAGGGGGGCGGCGATGAACGCGGCGAGCAATAACAGTGCCGCTAAAGTTCTGGTTGTCATAACGCGACACCCGTCAGTGTAGTGGTATCTTGTCGTATTAAAGGATTAACTAGAATCTGAAAACAAGATTAAAATACCAGTCAAGACAACCAGTTATAGAATAACTAAATCAATAACACTGTAGGCTCGGGGCTATGATAGGTGGATGAAAGCTCCCTTCAGATAGTCTAGATACTCCTCGCCCCTGTATACGTGATCAGGGGCAGCTCCACGCAGACTGCCCAGTATCTTATAGTCTCCCCTCTCCGCTAGAACTGTAGTGATTACCTTGAGGAATAACTCCCTTGTTAGGAAGTAGCTACAACTACTTAGATAGATTATCGCGTCGTCGCTTGCCTTCTCTATGCTCCACTTGTAGGAGCGCATGTAGGCCCTCATGCCACGCCTCACGCTCTCCTCGTCTCCCCTTTGTATGAATGCTGGTGGATCAACCGCCACAAGAGTGTAGTGTTTCCTCGGTAAACCCTCTGCTTCCCAGATGCTACTGTTTATTATCCTATAGTTCCTTATGTTGTTCAACTTCAAGTTTTCCCTTAGTATCTCAACCGCGTATCTATCCTCCTCTAGGAAGACCACTTCTCTCGCACCATTATAGGCGGCGTGTATCCCAAAGCCACCAGTATAGGAGAAGACGTCTAGAACCCTGTCGCCCTCAACAGCGTATTTCGCGAATTCCAGCCTGTTCAGCCTCTGATCGAGGTAGAATCCGGTCTTCTGACCCCTTAACACGTCTACAATGAACTTGACTCCCTCCTCTTTTATCACAACCCTCTTCTTATTGCCGATTATCCAGCCTGATCTAGGCTGTAGGCCTATATCCCGCCGGCTCCTCTGTGTGCTTTTCTCGTAGACAGTATCTACCCCGGTTAGCTTAACCAGCAACCTAGCTATATCCTCCATTAGGGCGTCGAAGCTATAGCTACTCGACTGTACTACCGCAATTTCCCCGCCGTATACGTCGATGATTAGGCCGGATAGAAGGTCTCCATCACTATTGACAAGCCTATAACTACCCGTGTCAACTAGACCAATTCTCTTCCTGGCCCGGAACGCTCTCTCCAGCTTTTCCTCAACTGCTTCAATCGAATCGCTCCACCTGCATTCACCATGGCCGAGTATTCGGACTGCTACGGGTCCCTCAGGTTCCCATAGACCACACGCCACAGGCTCATCCCTAGGCGTGACTAATTCGACTAGAGCCGCGGGTGGCAGGGGATAGGGTGGCTTCAGCCACTTCCTGTAGACTATGCCCGTGCCTCGCCTAACCTTTTCCAGGCCAACCCCGTTTACCTTCACTTTTACCGGGGGCATATCTACCAGTCCTCTTCAGATAATAGGCTACTACCGCGGTCACTACGGCTATATCACAGTAGTCCTCCAGGTTCAGTACTCCTTGTTGGAGACCGGTTTTGAAGTCCCTCACCTTAGCCTCAAGATCCCTGTTGCCCTTATACACCCATAGTATGACGATTACAAGCAGGATTGTCGAGAAGATCCCCATAACCCGTAATTCCACTGGGCCTGATATCGAGAATATGATCGAGATAAGCAATACTATGCCTCCGAGTATAGTTGTGAATCTTGCCCTAGACGAGAGCCATTCCTCCACGTCCTCCAAGAGGAGGAGGGCCTCCTCCTTATCGCAGGGAAGAATCTCTGTTATCAACACGTACCACCCAACTCGTTCTTAACCATAGCACCACGGGCAACAACTACCAACGTCTTATCGTGCCCCCACTCATAACCTATCCACTTGTAGGTTGGAGCATCCCAAACCACGATATCAGCGGCGGCGCCTGGTACAATCCTGCCGTGTACATGATCTAATCTTAGGCTCCACGCCGCATTAATGGTAGCGGCGGCCAGCGCCTCCAGAGGAGTCAGCCCAAGTAAGTATGTCGCAATATCCATTGTCGTCGCGAGGACGGGGTTCATGTTATTCGGATTATAGTCAGTGGAGACTGCTATGATCGCGCCCTTCTCCCTCAACTCGTTGACCGGCGGCTTCTTCTCAGAGAATATTGAGAGCATGCTTGTCGGCAGCAGATTTGCCACAGTCTTTTTTGCTACTAGCAAGTCGATGTTTTTCGCTGGCAGGTATTCGAGGTGGTCTATGCTATCGATTTGGAACTCTCCAGCTAGATCACTGCATCCAATGTAAGCCAGCTCCTCGGCGTGAAGCCTTAGCCTAAGACCATGCCTCACACCAGCTTGCAAGATCCTCCTTGTTTCTTCGACGTTGAAGGCTCCTTTGTCACAGAAGACATCTATGTATAGTGGCTTAACCTTGGCTGATAGTGATTGTGGGATTATTTCCTTTATGAATAGGTCGATGTATTCCCGTCTATGATCTTTGTATTCTTGGGGGATGACGTGGGCTAGGAGCGTTGGTATGATCTTTGGGAGCCCGGGTGAATCTAGACCTTCGAGTGCATTTAGCATCTTTACTTCATATTCTGGTAGGAGTCCGTAGCCGGTCTTCACTTCAACTACGGTTGTGCCATGCCTAACCATTAGGAGGAGTCTTTCTAGTAGAAGCCGCCGTAACTCTTGAACGCTGGCTTGTCTTGTCGCTCGTACTGTTCTGTATATTCCGCCGCCTCTAGATAGTATCTCGCTGTAGCTGTAGCCTTGGAGTTTCATTTCGAATTCGTCTTCCCTCGAACCTGCAAAGATTAGGTGGGTGTGTGAGTCTACGAGTCCAGGAGTTACTAGTCTTCCCTCCGCGTTTATCCTCGCCTCAGCTTCATATTCGGTGAGGATTCTACTGCTGGATCCTACATCGATAATCTTCTCTCCACGGATTGCGATTCCAGCGTTCTCAATTATGCCAGCATTACTAGGGTCCCTCAGGGCTCTGGCTGGTTGGGGTCCCTCCTTAAACGTGACCAGCTGGCCTATGTTGTATATGACTATGTCTGCCCTAGTCATTTCACTTACACGCCCCTGTAAACAGGTGGTGTATTTTCGCGGCGATTAATGCTGATAGCCTAACTGTCGCATCTGCAACGTCGAGGTGTGGCACTACCTCGACAATGTCTACGCCCTTAGGGCAGAGTACTGGTATGGCTTCTTCGAGGAGCATGATTGTATGTTGTGGGTATAGGCCTAGGGGCGATGGCGAGTTTACTCCTGGTGCAAAGGCCTGGTCTATGTGATCCATGTCTATGCTAATGTAGTAGGCATCAGCCTCTCCCTCTATGTACTCTACGGCATCGTACACCGCGCTGGGATCATTCAACACCGTCTGGGCCGGGATAACTTTGAAACCGGCATCTTCAG
>JAADGB010000020.1 GCA_013152575.1 Thermoproteota archaeon
GTTCCCAGTATAGGTTTCTACCTTTATCTTGTGCATAGCCTCGATATCTCTTATAGCGGCCGACATCTCTTCAGGCACATATACTACTGCATCCTCGATGGGGTCCACGAGCTTTAGACCTCTCTCCCTCTTGTATCCCCAGATAGCCTTGTTTAACTCGATAGTCTTTAGAGCCAGTCTAGCTAGCTTTTCCCTCTCCTCACCAGTATACATCGGCTCGGGGTATCTCTGTAGGTGTACGCTTACGCCGTATAGCTTCCTGAAGGCATAATCGGTTACGAATGGCATTATGGGTGATAGGGCGATTAATGTTCGCCTGAGCATGATGTGGAGCGATGCCCAAGCACTCTTTTGTTCATCACCGCTATACTGGGAGTCTCTGTTATAGGCACGATTCTTAGCCAACTCGACGTAGTGTGACGCATAGATATCCCATGCGAACTCGTATAGTTTCGTTATGGGTACATAGACGTCTAAACCGGAGTATGCCTCGTCTGCCTCTTCAAGGTACTTGTCTTGCAGGGCGATGAAGGCCCTATCGATGAGTTCAAGCTTGTAGTCTTCTGGCTCTGGGAAGGCTGATACAAACCTGGCAAGGTTCCAGAGCTTTGTTACGAAGTTTCTACCAGTCTTTATCTTGTTCTCGTCGAATCTATAGTCATAGCCGAGCTTAGCGGCTATCGCCGACCAGAACCTGAAAGCGTCTGCTCCATACTGGTCTATAACGGGGTCTGGGTCGATTACATTGCCTAGTGACTTGTGCATCGGCCTGCCCTTCGGATCTAGACCCATACCAGTTATTCTCACCCATCGGAAAGCTTTCTTGCCGGTCAACTGGTATACTCTTAGCAGGCTGTAGTAGAGCCAGGTTCTTATGATGTCTTGCCCCTGCGGGCGTAGCGTGTTTTTCATTGCCTTCTCGAAGAATTTCTTGTCGTTCATCCATCTTGTAACGTATAGCACGCTTAGGCTTGAGTCAAACCATGTATCGAATACCCTCTTCTCTCCTTCCAGGTACTCTTTTGGAGCTCCACAGTTGGGGCATTTGTCCCAAGGTGGATCCATTTTCCATGGTTGGTAATACCTGCCTGGCTCCGGGACAAGCTTACTACCACACTTCTTACAAGTCCATAATGGGATCTCGGTCGCATAGTACCTGTCCCTCGAAATAGGCCAGTCCATCGAGATACTGTCGATCCAGTCGTAGAGCTTCCTTCTATGCATCTCTGGCTTGAAGTCTATCTCGGAAGCGATCCTCCTAATATCATCCTTATACTCCATCTGCTTCAAGAAATACTCCTTCCTGTAGATTATCTGGAGCGGCGTCTTACATCTCCAACAAATTGGCACCTTATGGATAATCTTCTCCTTCTTGACTAGAAGACCCTCCTTCTCCAGCATTTCAACTATCTTCTTTCTCGCCTCGTCAACCTTCAAACCAGCAATAGGGCCGGCCTCAGACCTCATGGAACCATCGGGGTCTATCAACCATTTCGGCTTCAAGCCGAGTTCATTGAATAGCCTTACGTCCTCCTCGTCACCGAAACTACAGATCATCATTAAACCAGTTCCATAATTTGGATCCACAGCTGGATGCTCGATAATATCCACTTCGTGACCATAAATTGGAGCAATAGCCTTCTTACCCTTCAATCCCTTGTACCGCTCATCCTCCGGGTTATATGCTAGGGCTGCGCAGCCCGCCAGCAACTCGGGCCTAGTCGTCGCTACTACGAGATCCCTGCCGTCGTCCTTCAGCTTGTAGATTATGTAGTAGAGGTATCCCTCTTCCTCCCTATGCTCTACCTCTGCCTCGGCCAGAGTGGTCCGACACCTGGGGCACCATCTCACTGGCCGGAAGTCTTCATAGATCAATCCCTTCTTGAACAATTCTATGAAGGAGGCCTGGGTCAATACTCTGTAATTTGGACTATCCGTACCATCCCTCCAATAGTCGAATGAGCATCCCATCCTCCTCCAGACTCCCACGATCTCGCTCTCAGCTTTATCCAGGAACTCTCTACATAGGTTTAGGAACTTCTCGCGGCCCTCAGGAGTTTTAGCCATCTCATGCGCGTATACACCATAAGTCTTCTCTACCTGGACCTCTACCGGTAACCCATTCCTATCGGCATAAAATGGTACGATTACGTTGTATCCCTTCAACCTGAAGTATCTTGCAACCATGTCGATCTGAGCATAGTGTGCAGCGCCAGCAACATGCCATTTACCACTAGCGTATGGAGGCGGCGTGTCTATAGCAAGTATAGGTCTCGGATCATCCGCGTCGAATGATGGCTTGTATATTCCCTCTTCGTCCCAAGTCTTTATCAATTCCTTCTCTATCTCAATGGACCATCTCTTCTCCTTAATCCTAGGCTTGAAGCTCGACATAGACTACACCCTTCAATATCACGTTGTTCCAGCAACCAGTGGCCGAGACAAGAATTTGAGAGTCTTCCCTTATTAATTGGAACGATGAGACTCACTCTTAGCCTGGATGAGGAGGTTGGAGGAGGAGTACAAGCAAGCCTACATAGTAGTCTGCCTATTTGCATTCCTAGTAGGAGCTACGATCGGATATGTATCGGGGCCACTAGGCTCTAGCATCCTCGTAGACTTGGCCATATTGTTCTACGCCATACTCTTGACGGTCGCACCCCAGATAAGGTGGGTGGGGATCTCGCTAGCTGCCGGCACACACATTGCCGCGCTACTCTCATACTTCTCAAACCCCATTCCCCTACCCTTCATAATACTAGAGAGAAACAGTCACGGATACACGCTTAGCATCGACCTTGTACAAGCCGTGATCTTCTACGAGCTACTATTTGAATATAGGAAGCCTGGAACCGGGGAGAAAACTCTAAAAAGCCCTGTTGATAACGCCCGTGATGACGGGATCCCAGAGAAGCCGCCGTAGTATAGCCCGGCCCAGTATGCGGGCCTCTCGAGCCCGTGACCCGGGTTCAAATCCCGGCGGCGGCACCATGCGCGGGCTCGAAGGGGTCCCACCCCTTCAATCCTTAACCAGATTAGAATGAGTCGAGGTACCTCGAGGATCTCTTACGTATAAGCTCTACAACAGCCCTGCGAAGCGACTTCTTCAACTCAGCAACAGTTACTGTATCCTCCACTCTAGCAACAGCAATATTGCCGTGTCCGCCTGTATCAACAACTATTCCCTGATTGTATAGTATCTCGATGAGGTCCATCGCCTCACCGTGACCCGATCTTATAATCAATAATCGGCTTCCATCGCTTTTCTCCACAAGCAACGCAACAGGCATGTTAACTATTTTGAATATGGCTGATGCTAGGGCAGATGCACCCCTCTTCTTCCACTTGTCACGGGCATCTATGAACTTGAGATAACCTAGGTTTACGGCCGACATTGCCAACTGTAGAGCTACGTCTTTCGTCTCCTTGTCGGCTTGCTCAGAGAGCTCGACTCCCGCTTCTACAAGGTTGACTTTCTCGTCTAGCTTCAATTTTATACCTGGATCCTCGAAGGGTAGGGGGTTCGCGATCCACTTCACATACTTCACCCAGGCTTCCTTGTTTCTAGTCTGATTGAGCATCTTGGATATCGACGCAGCCAGTGTGACGAGCTTCTTACTAACCTCTTCCTTAACGTGCCTCCTACCCCCTTCCAATACGGCGACTGCCGCTACAAAATCCCTCATACGTTGGGTTAGCTTGAGCCCCATCCCCTCGAGGAACCTCTTTATTATAACGGCTGATGACGATCGTCCAACAACGCCGAAAACGCCGTATTTCTCCTCTAGCTCAGCCATCTTCGATAGTGTTGACGAGTGATGGTCAAAGTAGTAGATTTTTGCATTACACTTCTCCTTCAAGTTAGCAATTACGGTTTCAACTTCCTGGGTTAATGGAATGTCAACTATAACGACCCGCTCCCAGCACTTATCCCCTACCTCTTCTATGATGCTCCTAGGCCCTGCTGGTATCAGGCAGACCTTCTCCTTCTTCTCAACTGGGAAAATACCTCTTTTCTCCTGAGCGAAATAGATTAGCGCTGCGCCTACCACTCCGTCGGCATCCCAATCTGCAATAACTGCTACCCTGCAGTCTTCCATTCCCTTACACTCTCCTGTGGATAAGTCTCGTTTATAACCCAACCGAATATATCTAGTGTGGTTTGGATCTCGCCCGTATCCTCTTCTTCACGACGTCCCAGTACTGTCTATTGGCGGCATACTCCTCCATTGCCTTAAGCAGCTGCTGGTAGAATGCTCTTTCACCCCGACTTACAAGATCCGCCAACAGGCGTTTCGCCCTTGAAGGACCGACTCCGAACGACATTAGTGCTTCAACGACATAACGCCCCAGGCCCTGGCCAGCATAATTGAGGTATATCATGGCCCTCTCCTTCACTTCTCTGGCCAGCTTCTTCTCCTCTCCCTTCAGCCGCTCTCCCTTCCTGAGCTTGCTATACGCTGTGAGAAGCCTCTCGCCATACTCTGTTGATGGTAATGGGGCTATCGCCAGCGCACCACAGTATGGGCATCGGGGCTTCTTCTCTATCTCCGAGGCCCTAATCCTCCAGTTCCTCCCACAAGATACACATACAAGGACTACCTCCCTTCTCCCTATACTCTTCTTAATCGACTCGATTATCTTGTCCATCGCTATCTTTGTCACCTTGACTGCAACGTCTCTCTTCACATAGGGGTTATCGAGGACCTCTCTGGTCAAGGGAGAAGGCTCGTCGAGTTCTACGACGTGGATCTCACGCAGCCTGTCGAGATACTCGTTTAAGGCGTCCAAATCTATCTTCTCCTGTAATATCTCTCTTATGGTTTCTATCTCGACTACACTGCCCCTTAGATTCTCTGCCAACCGGCGGGTAAAGTCAAGCGGCAATCTCTTGTCAGGGTCTATTACTCCCATCCGCTTAGCGACTCTATTAAAGCGTATCAGATACGTCCTTGATCGTCTAACAGCGTCTTGAAGCAGGGCTAGTCTTTCAGCCCTATCCATTCTCGCGGCTTTGGCCAATGCCCTCTCTACTAGTTCCCCTGGGACGGTTGTTGGAGCCCTAAACACTATAGCATAGGGGATATAGTCGAATTCCACTCGCACATCCTTCTCCATAAGCTTGGAGATCAAAAGGGCTAATGCGAGGTTTCCATTGCTTCCCAGACAGGCGTGAAGGATACTCATTCCCTTCGTGTATTCTATAACAGCGTTGAATGGGTGCAGTATTGGCTTACCATACTTTTCAATAGTCTCTGAAATAATCGACCAGAACCTCTCAGCATATTCTACCGGTATCTTTCTATGCTCTAGTGCACGAATACAGTCTTCCCTGTCATACTGGCAGAGCGTGATTATCGAGCAGACTTCCCTGGCTACTTTATAGCTGACCGGGATTATCTCGCCCTCCCATGAGGGGACAAGGGCATCCTCCACTAGAAGCGGGACGGCCTCAATCTTTCCCTTCTCATAGTCTATTGAAACAGCTTCCCATACCTTGCCACCCAGCACGAATCTGAATCTGCCTGTATTCTCGGCTTTCAGCAGATTCGCCTCTATGAACCTCTCGCTTACTTCACCGACTTTTGTACCCGTTGCTATATCATATACTGAGAAGGATGTTTCGTCTGGAATCATTGATACCCTGTAAAAGTATGACAGGGTCCTCCGACCCATCCGGGCTCTATTAGCCTCGTAATCATATCTTATTACTCCGACCGAGTCAAGATGGTCTAGTATCGATTCGAGTTCCTCCCTCGATAGGCTAGCCAGGGATCCGCTCTTGGTCAGTAGCTTGTGAATCCTCTCCACACTAGTCTCTCTCGATTCAATGACTATACCTGCCGACTGGTGGGCTGCAACATCGTATGAGTTCCTTGGAAATCTAAGATCCTCGAGGTGACCTGTTTCGGTTCTTACACCGATAATGCCCGACTCAAGCGACTCGTAGATGTTTGAAGACGTTACAATCACTCCACGGCTAGTCTCACCGAGACGGTGGCCAGCTCTGCCCGCGCGTTGAGTCATGGCAATAACCTGTCTGGGCGACATGAATTGGATAACGAGGTCTACTGCTCCTATGTCTATACCCAGCTCCATGCTCGAGGTCGCTATCAACGCTTTTACTCTGCCCTCCCTGAAGTCTCTCTCTGCATTCTCCCTGATCTTTCTGGCTAGGCTCCCGTGATGAACCTCTATTCTATAGTTTTTCTTTTTAGAATTGAAGTATTTAATTAGACTGTTGGCCAGCTTCTCGGCCGTGGCTCTGGTATTAGTAAATATGAGGACGGAGCCTTTGGTCCCATCGATTAACTTCGCTATACGTTCAACAGAGCCCTCCCAGAACTTACTATCCTCGAGAATCTCCACGGCAATGCTATACCTCTTCGATGATCTATCCTCGACTATCTCAACGAATCTACCATAAGCGAGCATAACAGCTGCTTCTCTCAACGAGTTCCGCGATAACGTGGCCGATAATCCTATCCGTTGAATCCTTTTCTTAGACAAGTCCTGGAGTCTCTCAAGCACGACTGAAAGTTCGGCTCCCCTCTTACTATCAAGTAACTCGTGTACCTCGTCAACTATAACCCAGGAGACGTATCTAAACACCTTCTCTCTTTGACTGATGGACAACAATAGGTTTAGAGACTCGGGAGTTGTAACGGCGATGTGTGGAGGATCCTGTAGGAACCTCCTCCTATCCGATTGAGTAGTATCACCGTGTCTTAGGAGGACCTTGAGCCCCAACTCCTCTGCTAGTCGAGTTATCCTAATCGTAACATCACGATTCAATGCGCGGAGCGGGGTGATGTAGAGGATTCTAACCCCGCCGTGATCCTCCCCTTTATCTATCTCCTCCAAGAGCATTGAAAGTACAGGGAATAAGGCGGCCTCGGTTTTACCACTACCAGTAGGGGCCGATATTATCACGTGCCTACGGGTCAATATAACTGGTATAGCCTTCTCTTGGATAGGCAGCAATTCACGGTATCCCAGCCTGACTGCTACCTCCCTTACCTTCGGGTGTAGTAGATCCATCGAGTCGCCTTTCATACAGTCACCTTCCGCTCCGCGCATATGGCTTTAGTGGTAATAGGGACACATATACTATAGGGATCAACAGACAATAGGAAATTGGCCCTGGGATGATGAATGAGAATGCCCTGCAACCAAACACTAAAGATTACAATTCCAATAATAGTAATAATACTCCTGAAATATATTCTAGTGGAAGAGCCCGAGTTAACCTACCAAACGCTAACAGGTACTTTAACGATGGCTCTCTGGGGGATAATCGCCCTCGCTCTATCCG
>JAADGB010000021.1 GCA_013152575.1 Thermoproteota archaeon
TCCTCCCAGTATACCTTACCGAGAGGAGGCTTAACTACGTGGAGAGACTTGCCTCCAGTGTGATAATAAAGAGGGAGCCTGCAGGCAGTTATTGGCAGAAAATAGCTGACCTAATCCTACACCCACTGATAGGGCCTATAGGGAGTCTCGCCGGGCTACTGGCCACGTTCGCCCTAGTATTCTCAGTGAACACTGGCTTCCCTCTAAACATGATACTTAGATTAATGGGTGCCGAGACAGCTGCTCAACTATTAGAGGAGTATAACTTATCAAGCCTCCTAGGGAGAGTCTTCTCTTACCTGTCAAGCCTGGTACATGCACATCTATCCGGTCCACTAGCTGGTCTCATTGGAGACGGTATACTGGGAGGAGTGGGCTTTGTTTTGAGCTTCCTACCACTAGTCATACTAGTCTACTTATCCCTGGGCATACTTGAGGACTCTGGGATGGCCACAAGGATGGCCATAAGTTTCCACCCATTATTCTATAGGTTCGGGCTCTCCGGCAAGAGCGTCTTTCCACTCCTACTAGGCATGGGATGTAATGTACCAGCCGAGTATGCTACGAGGAGCCTGCCTGAAGAGGAAAGGTTTAGAGCAGTATTCGCAGTACCATTCATCCCGTGCCAGGCCAGGCTAGCTGTTATCATAGCGATAACCAGCGTGTTGGTACAGGGTGTTCTAGCACAAACCCTTGCGGTCTCGATAATCTATCTCGAAGCCATGGCAGCAGCGCTGCTAACTAGCTTGATCGCTTCCAGAATAGTACAGCCGAGACTGCTGGGTAAGGAGTCGTTATACTATCAGGCTAAGCCTGAGTTGATTATGGAACTCCCACCAATCCATAGGCCTCATTGGAAGGTGGTATGGTGGTACGTCCGTGACAACACGTTGCACTTCCTCCGTAAGGCTGGCACAGTAATTTTCCTCCTGGCGATCATAACTTGGGGACTACTATCATACGGACCAGGAGGCTACACCACAAACCCTGCAAACAGCTACGGCGCCATTATGGGTGAAGCAATAGGCGAGATAACAAAACTAATCGGTATTGGAGAGGATAAGGATCAGATCCTCGGACTAGCATTACTAGACGGATTGATTGCTAAGGAGGGGGTACTCACAGCTATAGCTATAAGCCTAGGATATAGTGAAGAGACGAGCCAGATAGCTATCAGCTCGCTAGGGTTGACTTTTCCGCAGGCATTGAGCTTTCTGGTTATGATTACATTGTACTTCCCATGCATCGCGACTCTAGCTGCGATGAAGGGGATAATCAAGAGTTGGAAGCTAGTAGCCGCGTATGCCGTTTACTCGATAGTTATAGCTATTGTCTTTGCAACACTCACATATAAGGTGGTGATACTGTTTGTCTAGCCTACTACTGAGGTTTATCACGTTGATGAAGAAAGGATATAGTTTGAATCAGATTTCGAGAGAGCTTAATATCAGCGTGAGTAGAGCTAGGCTCATAGCTGCTACACTCGCGGCTAATGGCTTGGTGAAGACTATTGATCCCTACTCGTTTAATTGCGATTCATGCTCTACTTGTCCTCTTCGCAGGGTTTGCGGTTTTACTCCAATCCGACCTTCTGAGCAGTCTTAACCATTTCTAGTGCTGCTATTGGATACCTCATTATAGTCGCATAGTTACCCTTCTCCACGACAAGCTTCCTCCTCATTATTGCAGTCAGCGGGTTTATCTTGCCAGTGATTATCTCGAGCCAGTCGTCGAACGAGGCTGTTAGTATGAATGGGGCGTCGGCCTCGCTTGAATCATCGTACCATTCTACTCCCTCACACTTACCATTGTTTAGTTTGAGGATGAAGCCTGGCTTCTTACCGCCAAACTTTTCCTCTAGGTCTTTCGGCAGCTTTGTTACTTTGAAGAGGATTGGCCATACCCATCCCTTTCCGCTACGAGCATAGTTTGGATTGTTATTCAACTCCCTACAGTAGGCTTCTGCCCATTCTTTACTAGGAAAACTGGGCATAGTGATCCACCACTTGATTTGATTAGTTTAACTGGTATTTGGGTTTATTGATTGATTAGTATAGTCTATCGAGTAGAGCTTCGAGTTCCTCGAATGTCGGCAGGACGGTGGCGAAAGCGATTGAGGGATCATGGAATACTTCTTCCAATACTTTCCCTTTCACGTCCTTGTACGCTTCCTGGTCTATTCCATAATCCCTTATTCTAGAGGGGAACCCGATCTTCTCGTAGAGTGCCCTTATGTGGTCGGCAAGTGATTCCCTCTTGGGCCATCCATGTATATTCTCTAGGATCATCTTTACCCTGTTGTATTTCTCTTTGAGTGTGGGGTCCTTCGAGTTGAATTCTACAACGTGTGGTGTTACTATTCCAACCATTGTTCCATGGTGTATTTTGAGATTCGCTCCTAATGGATGTGCGATGGCGTGGATTAAGCCTAGTCCCCCGTTTGTGAATGCTATTCCGGCCATTGTTGCGGCGAGGTGTACCCGGGCCATTGCCTCTAAGTCGCCTTCAATGGCTTTGGGCAACCGTAGCATAATCTCTTCTATTGTTTTTTCAGCTAATGCATCCGTCATAGGATTGGACTGGTTGGCTGTGAGAGCCTCTAAAGCATGGCCTAGGGCGTCGAGGCCTGCCCCGATTATCAATCTTCTCGGTGCTCCTCCCGGTAATCGGGGATCTAGGATTGAGATGTAGGGGATTACTTCGTAACTTGCTACGTCGATCTTTTCCCTCTTCTCGGGGGTCTCTTTTGTCAGTACGATTCCGTAGCTTACATCGCTTCCTGTTCCAGCGGTTGTTGGGATCGCTATCAGTAGGGGTTTCTTCATTTCAATACCTAGGGGGTTGAATGGTGCTACATCCTCTATGTTTACGTCTGGTCGAAGTAGCTTGATTAGAGCTGATTTGGCCGCGTCTATCACGCTTCCGCCTCCTACAGCGAATATTCCGTCTAGGCTGGTGTCGCCGGGTAGTGTTGAGACTATTTTTTCACCAATGTCGATGGGAGGTTCTGGTGGAACTTTCTCGTAAGTGTATAGGTGTGCTCCAGCATCCTTGATCGCGTTGATTATATTGTTGAACCATTCAAGCTTGGATAGAGTCTCATCAGTTACCACGAGTATTGTTTTTAGACCGTATTCGTCTATTATGGACTTGACAATGTCTTCTACGTTCTCGTTCCAGTAGATCTTTCGAGGTAGGACTATTATGGGCACTTCATGCACCCATATACTAGTGATTTACTAAATAATAATATAAAGAGTGTCCTTCTAGTGGGTTTAAACATGTTTCACTGGCGTGGGGGCCTTACTTTCCCGAGTAGTGCTTTTACTATGACCATTTTCTGGACTTCGTTTGAACCATCGCCTATCTCTATCATCTTTATGTCTCGATAGTATCTTTCTATTGGGCTCTCCTTGCTGTATCCTATTCCTCCCATAACTTGCATAGCCATCCTTACGAGGTCAACACCCCAGCTTGCGGCAGCCAGTTTTGCCATGCTGCTCCACATAGGATAGTCTGGCTCGTTGTTATCGACCTTGACTGCTGCCGTGTAGATTAGTTGGCGGGTCGCTTCCAGTAGTAGTTTCATTTGTGCTATCATGGATTGTATCATCTGGTGTTCTATGAGTGGCTTGCCCATGGATTCCCTCTGTTTACTATATTGTAGTGCTTCGTCGAATGCAGCCTGCATTATGCCGAGGCCCGTTGATGCTGTTATTATTCTTCCCTCGTTTAAGGCGTCCATAACGATCTTGAAGCCCTTGTTCACCTCGCCCACTATGTTCTCTTTGGGTACCCTGCAGTTCTCGAATACTACTTCACTTGTGCCGCTACCACGGTAACCCATCATCTCGAGCTTGGATATCTCCATGCAGTCGGACTTATCGACTACGAATAGGGAAATCCCCCTATGCCTGTCCTCCACCTTACCAGTCCGGGCGGCCACTAAGAAGAACGATGCATAGGGTGAGTTGGTGATGAATACTTTCCTCCCATTTATGATCCACTCGTCTCCCTCGAGCTTTGCAGTCGTAGTGATAGCCGCTGCATCGGTGCCACAGCATGGCTCTGTTAGGGCGAATGCACCTATCTCACCCTGGGCTAGACGCGTTAAATACTTCTCCTGCAATTCCTGGCTACCATAGTGTACCAGGGGATAGGCGACCATCGTTCCGGAAACCGTGGCCATGATTGAGACTGCACTCGAGTACCTGGCTAGTTCCTCGACTACGATAGCGCTTTCAAGTGTTGATAGACCTGGACCCCCGTATTCTTCGGGGACCCTCAGCGCGAAGTAGCCCATATCAGCCACAGCCTTAATAACATCGTCGGGGACCCTGTTTTCCTCATCGATTTTCTTGGCGACGGGTGCCAGGTATTTTTCGCCGAATTCTCTAACACTATTCCGGAGGAGTCTAATTTCTTCTGTATCATATACTCCAGTCATGACAGAACCCTCTGCTCTGTCTTATAAGGGCATGAAGGTGGCAAGATAAAAACTTGAATTAAATGAACGTACTAATATGGGGCTGTGAGGTAGAACCCGGGAACCGAGAGATCTCGGTGACGACTGCTCTAAGAGCGCCGAGCCCCCTTCTCCGCTATCACTTATAAGGGGTCTTCCATGTACTCGCAATTGTGGGTGGATAAGTGTGAGCGTAAACTATGCAAGCCTCGGAGAGTTGAAGAAGGGAAGCTACATTGTCATTGACGGAGAGCCTTGCAGAATAGTCGAGATCACGAGGGCAAAGACTGGGAAGCACGGTAGCGCAAAAGCCCACGTTGTAGCCATTAGCGTATTCACCGGTCAGAAGAAGACGCTGGTCGCGCCAGTAGACACTAGAGTCCAGGTACCTGTAATCGAGAAGAGGCTTGGCCAGATAATCGCTGATATGGGGGACATGATTCAGGTAATGGACATGGAGACCTTCGACACCTTCGAAGTCGAGAAGCCTGAAGAGGAAAACCTCGCCTCGAAATTAGAACCTGGAGTCACCGTTGAATACTGGCTAATAATGGGTAGGCCAAAGATAATCCGTATCAGGGAGAGGCAAGCCTAGCATAATCCGCCCCTCTCAATATTATCTAACACTATATTTGCAATAATAGCAGTCCTCCAAATCTCCCAGCCAGGTACATCGATAACCATCTTTGGATTTAGAGGACATGTGCTCGGAGAGTTTGTGTAGCAAATGGCTATTGGTAACGATAAATCGTATAGCCTGGATAAATTTCTTGCTCGACCACCACCATGATGATGTAATAATATAACATTCTTGGCTTCGATTAGATGATCCATTACCACCGCGCCTAGAGGTCTTCCCCGGAGTACAGCTTTTACCCATCCTTCACTTGTGTCGGCGTCGGGTCTCAAGTGTCGTAGCCTATCTCCAGGAGCGATTATCCACTTGCCCTTCACGTTGACGATTGCCACGGTGTCTTTCCTGATGCCGTTGCTGATTAGAAGTGCCATTGTGAGGAATCTGGCTGCTTCTCTTATCTGAAGTGGTTCGGGGGCTATGTGTATCCTAGTATATTTCTTTAGGTTAATCCCAGTCTCCGCAGCAATCGCTTATCCCTCTTTAGCCTCTTCATCATCATTTTGAGGTTCTTATAGTATGCTAGTAGCTCTCGGACATCTTCCGTGGAGGTACCTGAGCCTAGTGCTAGCCTCCTCATCCTGCTTCTATCTATTATCTCCGGCTTATCTAGCTCCTGGTAGGTCATGCTCTCGATTATCGCTAGCCATTTTTTGATCTTTTCTTCGCCGAGTCTTGCAGCTTCATCGTTTAGCTTTGTCATGAGGCCGAACCCAGGCAGCATTTGCAACACTTTTGA
Source organism: Thermoproteota archaeon (assembly GCA_013152575.1). Taxonomy (GTDB): domain Archaea; phylum Thermoproteota; class Thermoprotei_A; order Sulfolobales; family Acidilobaceae; genus Thermodiscus. Next base: position 5,839 of record JAADGB010000021.1, read on the forward strand.
TAGGGGTCCCATCTTTCTCATACTCTTCAGCTGACGGTAGATTATCCTCATGTTGATCTTTCCTTTCAGCAGGTCTTGAGCCGCCTCTTCTAGCTCCTTGGCCTCTTCGAGTGTCTTGAACTTCTCGAGTAGGGCCTCAAGGTCTCCGAGGCCGAGTATCCTGCCTACGAATTTTGCTGGTCTGAAGGGTTCTATTTCGTCTATCTTTTCACCTGTACCAATGAACTTTACCGTAGCACCGGTTGCTGCTGCTGCGGATAGTACTCCTCCACCTCGGGCTGTACCGTCGAGTTTCGTGACTATGAGGGACCCTATAGGGGTTGCCTCGTGGAACTTGCTGGCTAGCTCGTATGCTTTCTGTCCTATTGCGGCGTCGAGGACGAGGATTACTTCGTCTGGGTTTATTGCTTTCGCGATGGTTTTCATCTCTTCTAGTAGTGCTTCTTCGTCGCCGAATCCGTGTCTTCCCGCGGTGTCTACGATGATAATCTCGGCTCCTCTGTCGAGGGCATACTTTATGCCCTTAGAGGCTATCTCTGCAGGGTCCCCCTTGTCTTCACCATAGAATATAGCTCCAGCTCTCTCTGCGAGTGTTCTCAGCTGATCCAGTGCTCCGGGCCTGAAGGTGTCTGTTGACACAAGCGCTACCTTATACCCACGCCGCGTGTAGTAATATGCTAGCTTACCGGCAGTTGTCGTCTTACCGCTACCCTGTACACCTACCAGTAGGATTATCCATGGAGTCTTTGGTGGTAGTATTCTTGGCTGCTTATCGCCTCCAAAGAGGTTTGCCAGCTCCTCATATACTATCTTCAGGAACCATTCCCTCTTACTGGCTCCTGGAGGCGGTTTTTCCTTTGAGGCCCTCTCTTTTATCCGCTTGGTTAACTGGAAGACTAGCTTTACGTTGACGTCAGCCTTGATTAGCTCCTTTTGTAGGTCTTTTATGAATTCCTGGACTGCTTTTTCATAGGTTCCGCCTCCTTTTAGGAATTTGGCAACAGCCTTTCTTACGCCGTCAAGCACCAATTCAACTCCTACCTCACTAACCTACTTGGCCCGTGGTAGTCACTCTCTACCTTTACTATCCATATGACTAGTTTGTATGGTCAAGGAATTATATCGTAATGGTAAACAAAGCCGCTAGTGGGGATAAGGCGTTGATACTTGTAGCGCTACTAGCCATTGGAATTGTTATAGGATACCTTGGAGCTCGGACTAAAGCGTCGAGTATACTCGTGAAAGCTGAGGATCTCATGACCCTTTCAGTGTATGCTATAATATTGATAGTCGGAATAGAGGGTGGGCGTTCACTCACACGATTATCTGGTTCTCTATGGGATTTCGGAGTCATAACAGTTACACTACTCTTCGCCGCTATGGCTGCTAGCTTTGCGGTAGCCATCGTATTAAGGAGACTGGGGTGGATGTGTAAGTGA
>JAADGB010000022.1 GCA_013152575.1 Thermoproteota archaeon
CTCGTCGGGGTCATACCATAGTTTTGAGTATACCTTCTCGTCTTCCATGCCGTATTTGCCCGCCAGGTATTCTAGTACGAGCATGAAGTCTTCCCAGCTTAGCTTGTGGAAGGGGTAGCTCCTCTTGACAACCTTGTACGCCTCATGTACACTCCATTTCTTCTCGATACTCATTCCTACCAGGTGCTGTGCTAATACATCGAGTGGACAGCATGGTATACGGACTTTGTCGATAAAGCGCTCCATCGCTGACTTAGCTAGAACCGTGCACTCGACGAGATCGTCTCTATCTACTACTATTATCCGTCCCTTGCTAACCGCTCTTATGTGATGCCCCGCTCTACCGATACGTTGAAGTAGCCTGCTCACGCTCTTCGGACTGCTTAACAGGACTACGAGGTCTATGTATCCTATGTCTATTCCTAGCTCTAGGCTAGTGCTTGATACTACTACTTTTAACTCTCCCCTCTTAAGCTTCTCTTCTACTTCTAGTCTCACTTTCCTGGAGAGGCTTGAGTGATGGGCCTCGACCATGTCTGCATCGAAGAACCCGTTCTCGCCAAGTATAGTTCTCAGCTTGTAAACTACTCGCTCAGTTGCACTTCTAGTGTTCGTAAATACAAGGGTTGTTCTATGTTTCCTGATAAGGTCGATTAAGAGCTTGTATATTGCATTGTTTACTTTATCGGCAGGATCATTGATGAGGTCAACCTTAGGAGTTAACACCTTGATGTCTAGGGGCTTGGCGAAGCGGGCGTCAACGATTTTCACTTCCCTCGGCGTTCCATCATCATTGTATCCTCCCAGGAACTTTGCCACCTCTTCTAGTGGGGCGATTGTCGCTGACATACCTATTCTCTGCAGGGTCCCTCCATTTTCCTCCACTATGTAGTTTAGACGCTCTATCGACAATGCTAGGTGGGACCCTCTCTTACTTGAAGCTAGCTCGTGGATCTCGTCTATTATAATCCACTTCACGGTCCTTAACTTCTCCCTGAACTTTGGGGCGACTAACGCTATCGAGAGGCTCTCTGGGGTTGTGATGAGAATGTGCGGTGGCTTCCTCAACATTTTCTGTTTTACACTTTGAGGGGTGTCACTTGTTCGAACCATGACCCTTATGTCTTCAATCTCGTGCCCCATCTCTTCTGCGACGGCTTTTATCTCCTCTAATGGTACGATTAGGTTTCTATACATGTCATTGTTTAACGCTCTGAGTGGTGAGACGTAAACCGCGTATATGATGTCCTCTAGTTCACCCTTCTCCGACAGCTTCAATAACTCGTCGATTATCGATGTGAATGCTGCGAGGGTCTTTCCAGTACCGGTTGGGCTTGAGATTAGTACATTGTAGCCCTCCTTGATTAGTGGTATAGCCTCCCTCTGAGGCACGGTGAGTTCACGATACTTACGTCTAAACCACTCCGCAACATACGGTCTCAGCATCGATAGCACTTTCTCGTCCCGTGTTGACAGTAGTTGCCGCATTACCCCAAGTGCCCCCATAGTGTTTGCGTTATGTGAAGTTTATAGGCTAGGAAACTTGTAATGTGGATATTGTTCTACATTAGTTGTTATAGTGGAATAAACATTAATCTCTCATTTAATGCTTATATTCCAGATCTTATCTGATCAACGAGGTGTATTTGTATACCTGGGCAAGGGTGATATAGAATGCAGTCTGAACTAAACCCTGGATCCATTATCCAGTTCCAATACATAGATCTCGCTGGCTTCCTAAGGGGCCTTGAGGTAAGGTATGAGGGGGCCTTCGAGGCCGCCTTTGATGGAAGCAGCGTTCCTGGCTTTAGGAGTATCGAGGACAGCGACCTCCATTTGAAGGGGGACCCGGAGACCCTTAGAAAGATACCATGGGCTGAAAACTACTATCGTATTTTGACAGAAATTTACCGGCCTGGCGGTGAGAGGTACAACAGGGACCCGCGGTATATTGCAGAGAAGGTTACCAAGTACCTGGACGAACAATTCGGGTTGAAACCACTAGTGGGGGTCGAGGTCGAGTTCTTCCTTCTAGACAGTATTGAGGTTGAGACCAGCACCCCGCAGGCAGGCATAGGGTATAGCTTGACCTCAACTGAGCATCCATGGGAGCCAAACGCTGTGGGGATGATTAAGAAGGCATACCACGCTGTCGAACCTATCGATAGAATCGTCCACTACAGACTCCTCCTCCACAAGTATATGGAAGAAGTCGGATATACACGGGTTGAAGTCACACACCACGAAGTAGCATTGGCTCAGATGGAGGTAGACATTCAGGCAAGCACGCCACTGGTGACAGCTGACAACGTGATAACACTGAAGTGGATAGCCAGGGTCCTCGCTGAGTACGAGGGTAAGATGGCTCTATTCATGCCGAAACCAATCTATGGCGACAACGGCAGCGGCCTCCACATGCATATGAGCCTATGGAGGGAGGGGAAGAACGAGTTCGTTGACGAGAATGGCGAACTAACACAGATGGCGAGATCATTCATAGCAGGAATCCTGGAACACGCAGAAAGCCTCGCAGCACTAGTCGCGCCTACCACCAACAGTTATAGGAGGCTTGTCCCTGGCTACGAGGCACCAGTCTACGTTTGCTGGGGCTATCGCAACAGGAGCGCGATGATAAGGGTCCCTGCATATACTAAGGCTACCAAGGCAAGAGTCGAGTTCAGGACTCCCGATCCGTCCTCGAACCCATACCTAGCTATCGCAGCCACCATAATGGCAGGCCTCGACGGAATCCGCAAGAAGCTCGATCCTGGAGATCCCCTTGAAAAGAACGCCTACAAGCTAACACCTGAGGAGAGAAGACAGAGAGGTATCCGCATGCTCCCTAAGAGCCTAGATGACGCATTGGACGCCCTTGAATCAGATAACGAGTATCTGAAACCGGTCTTCGATAGCGACATAATCGAGGCATACATTGAAATGAAGAGGCAAGAAGCGGAGATCATCAGGACAATACCGCATCCCTACGAGTTCCGCCTATATGGTGGCCTCTAACCTTTTTATTTTAAAAACTCCACGATTATTTCTAGGAACCAATAATTACCTCGAGATACACAATTATAATAAGGTGATAAGTATGGTTGAAAGAGTAAAAACAGGAATACCAGGGCTAGACGAGATCCTAAACGGGGGCATACCGAAGAGAAACGTAGTACTACTGAGCGGGGGACCCGGAACCGGCAAGTCGATATTCTCATACCAATACCTATGGAACGGGCTCAAACAGGGAGAACCAGCAGTATTCGTGGCACTGGAGGAGCACCCGGTACAGGTTAGAATAAACATGTCTCAGTTCGGCTGGGACATACGCCCATACGAGAGGGAGGGTGTTTTCGCTATAGTTGATGCTTTCACGAGCGGAATCGGTGAAGCTGCAAAGAAGGAGAGATACGTTGTGACTGATCCCGAAGACGTTGGACTTCTCGTAGATGTTCTAAAGCAAGCTATAAGGGATACTGGGGCCGTCCGCGTAGCAGTAGACTCTGTCTCGACACTATACCTCGCCAAGCCAGCATTGGCTAGGAGAACCGTGATGCTACTGAAAAGAGTGCTCTCGGGATTAGGTACAACTAGCATACTAGTAAGCCAAGTCTCAGTAACAGAGAGAGGCTTCGGCGGACCTGGAGTCGAGCATGCCGCCGACGGTATCATAAGGCTGGACCTAGACGAGGTAGACGGAGAACTCGTGAGGAGCATGATCGTCTGGAAAATGAGGGGAACGCGCCACAGCATGAAAAGGCATCCCTTCGAGATAACAGATAAGGGAATCATAGTATACCCGGAGAAGGTTGTCAGAATCGGTAGAGCGTTCAGAGTGGAGCCAGTATAGCAAGGCATATCTCGGACAGGCAAACACTATAACCCGTAATCAATTACACCCAGCCTGGTGCTATAATGTGAGCAAAATAGTTGGAGAATACATCACCTTTGACGACGTAGTAATAGTTCCGGGCCTTGCACCAGTTGAACCATCAAACGTCGATATAACTGGCTACGCATCCAAGAGCATAATGCTCCCCATCCCGGTCCTATCAAGTCCAATGGATACTGTGACAGAGCATAGACTGGCTATCCTACTAGCACGTATGGGAGCATTAGGAGTGATTCATCGAAACATGGATTCCGATTCTCAAGCCAAAGAAGTTCAGAAGGTTAAGAAATCTAATCCAAGCTTGTGGGCCGAGCTTCCTCGTGTAGATTCCCCTGAGGCATTGGAGGACCTCTTACTGCGACTGGAAGAAACTGATGCGCGCGCCGCGATCGTCTATCACGGTGGAGTGCCTGTCGGCATATACATCGAAAGGGGAGCGGACTATGCTTATTGGAGTGGTAAGGCTAAAGCCATGATAACTCTACTAGAGCTCGTGAACCCTGCCCCACTAACCGATGAGATGGGTTACTTGATGGTCGGTGCCGCGATTAGCCCCTTCGACCTGGAGAGGGCTAAGAAGCTTGAGTCTGCTGGAGTAGATGTCCTCGTAACAGATGTGGCACATCTGCATAATGAGGGAGCGATCCAGTCACTCAAGAAACTTGTCGAGAGCGTTAGTGTAGACGTTGTAGCTGGCAATATAGGAACAAGGGAGGCTGCACTAGACATTCTGACCAGGATCGAGGACGTCGCTGGGCTGAGGGTTGGGATCTCGAGTGGAAGTATTTGTAGTACGGGAGAAGTGGCAGGGGCGGCGGTCCCCACCTTACAAGCAGTTCTAAATGTTGTGAGTGCATTGAAGGAGTTAGGTCTTCACGGGAAGATTCCCGTCATAGCTGATGGTGGTATAAGGAATCCTGGAGATGCAGCTAAGGCGATAATCGCGGGAGCAAGCAGTATTATGACAGGTAGATTATTCGCTGGCACTGAAGAAGCGCCTAGCAAGAAGATCAGGATCGGCGATAAAGTATACAAGACGTATCGTGGCATGGCTAGTAGAGGTGCTATGGAAAAGAGGCATGCAAGTGACAGATATTCTAAGCCGAGTAAGGCTCTCGAGGAAGGTATAGAGGGACTCGTACCCTACACGGGTAGCGCTATGATAAAACTAATGGAATTAGCCACCGGCTTACAAGCCGCACTAGGGTATGCTGGTGCAGGCAATATCAGGGAGGCCTGGGAGAAGGGTAGACTAGCAAAGATAACGCCTATAGGATCTATGGAGATTAAACCCCACGATATACTAACAAAGTGAGGTGCCCGCCTTATGGTACAAGGGAAACTCCTAGGAAGCACTGGTCGAGTCATATTCCTTAGGCTTGACGAGGGTGCAAGACTCCCCCAAGCCATTGACGAGGTCCTGGAGGCCCAGAACATTGGGTTCGCGATGATCCAAGGGATAGGAGGCCTACGATGGGCAAGGGTGGCAACCTTTAGCCCAAGCGAGAACAAATACTATTCCCACGATGTCGAGGCAGAGCAAGGACACATACTAGAACTACTCTCGTTATCTGGCAATAGCGTGTTCGGCCCCGACAACACATACTATACCCACTTACATGTTACGCTATCGAAGGATCACAATACACTATATGCAGGACACTTGATTGAAGCAGAAGTATCGCCTCTAGCTGAGATCTTCATAATTGAGGTCATTGCACCTATCGATGAGGCCAGAAGATTATTATCAAACAGGTGGAAGAGTCAGTAGCTAGGTGTTAGATAGTGGGCTATGACTTCAAGCTGAGGATGATAACGCTACACTTGGACTGTAGACGACTCGATGATCCCATGAGCGCTCTCGAGGAATACTCAACGCTGCTCGCACAGGCCGCCGATACTGTCTATGCCGAAATCCAGCTACCAGTATGGAGTCGAAGAATAGTCTTGGATTACTGTGACAAGGATACTGCAATGGACATCATAGAGAACTATACGTTGGATGAGACCCTAATATCACTCGGGAACTATGAAGCCCTTGCGATCGATGCAGACTTCCTAGATAGACTAACGGAGGAGGGATTCTTCGCTGCAATACTATTGAAGGAGGGTTCATGGGAGGAAGCAAGGCATGTAAGCAGGCTCATACATGCCCTAACGGAGAGTGATCCGAGCAAGGCAACGCGGATAGGAGTAAACGTTCTAGGTACTAGGATCGATACACCTTACTTCCCACTAGCAGCAACGAGAGAGCATCTGAGGGCAACAGCAGGCCTACTTTATCCCAACTACCTGCTAGGAGAATACCGAAGAGACGGGATGGATGGTCTTGTACATGGTATAGAGGAGGCTGCGAGAAAAGCAGAGGAGGGCTTGAAGATCGCAGCCAATATCCTAAAGGTAGAGTCGGCAGGCGTCGATCTCAGCATATCTCCATGGATGGAGGAGTCCTCACTAGGGCTAATTGAATACGTGGCTGGCGTGAGGCTACCTGAGGCCGGATTCGCCCATGGATTGGCGCTCGTGAATAAGGCTGTCGGCATGGTTGCTTCTAACATGGAGACGGTAGGGTTTAACGAGGTACAATTACCTGTCGCCGAAGATGCAAAACTAAAGGCGAGAGTATCAGAGCTCGAGACAACTGCTAGAGACTTGGCGAGGCTTAGCGGAGTATGTCTTGCAGGTTTGGATCTCGCTGTGGTACCGGCTAACATTGACTATGTTGCTGGAATCTTATTGGAGACAAGGGGCTACTCGTTAGCCAAGGGCAGGCCGTTGGGCGTAAGGATTATACCGGTTGAAGATGTAGAACCGGGCGATAAGGTATACCTGGATAAGTTCGGTGAGACGCCGGTTATGAAGCCCTAATCACTAATTACACTTTATTGAGAGGAGGCAGTCCTCCAGTCGTTGTAGTTTCTCTTTGTATCTTGAGAGGATCTCGCATAGACTTGTCAGTATTCGGGTGGGTGCAGGGAGGATTACATGGAGCTTATCGTGGGCGGCGATCTCTACATGGTATCCGCAGGGCTTCATTTTCTTATATCCGGCTCTTATGAACCCGCTTGTTACTGCGCAGGAGACTACTGCCTCTGCCAGCTCCATGTCTTTCACGGCGATGTGGAGTATTGGTGGCTGCAGGCTGAACCAGGTTATCCCCGTATTAGTATTATAGTTGTAGTAGTTTGTGATTTTCCTTTTACATTCTTTGGGATCGTGCCATGCCTCTACTATCTTCGCGGATCTCTTGTTGAAGATGTCCTCTCCGGTTAGAACGACTACTCTCCCGCTACAACTACTTGTTGTGTACATGCAGTCGCCGATTGAATTAAATTTGTAGAGGAACTCTTTGATATCATAATCTACCAGCTGAGTATGCTCCCTTAGTCGTTCGAGTGTCTCTTCACGATTCTTACTCCATTCACGGCATTCCAAGGCTTATAGTCCCACGGGTAGGAGGATTGATAGGACTATATTTAGCTGGACAACCTTTTATTGTGGCTAATGGCGGGGAGGAGCATGAGCGAGTACATTTACGATCCATACACAACAGTACACACCAAGCTAGCAGAGCTAGTAGCAGAGAAGACAGGCGAAGATCCTCAATTTGTATCATGGCTAATAACTGTCCCTCCGAGGAAAGAATATGGCGACTTATCCCTTCCATTAATGAGATTCGCTAGAAAAACAGGCGTGAAGCCGGATGAACTATATAGGGAGATAACAGAAGCGATAAACAAGTCCGGGTTGGATGTATCAGAGGTAAGCCTCGTAGGCGGGTACATGAACCTTAAACTAGACGTTCCTAGAATGGCTGAAAAGCTGGCTGGCCTAATCCGGGAGGGTTGGAGCGTCTCACTTCCTAGGATTGATAAGCCAAGGAGGATTGTCGTAGAGCATACGAGTGCGAACCCAATACACCCATTACATATGGGTCATGCACGGAACACGAGCATCGGTGATACATTAGCGAGGCTGCTTAGAGCTAGGGGTCATATCATAAACACAAGGTTCTACATCGATGATGTTGGGAAGCAGGTTGCAATAGCCGCCTATGGATTCAAAATACTTGGAGTCGATCCATTATCGGAGAGTAGAAAGCTAGGGATGAAACCGGATCACTTCGTGGGCTGGGTCTATGCTACAACTTTCTCGTCGATTGAAGCAGTTGATTTGAAGAAACAGCTCGATGATGCAGGCAACAGTGAGGAGAGGAGTAGGCTCCAAGAGAAACTGGATAGCATTATGGCGGCGCTAGCCAGCCTTAAAGAGAGGGACCCTGGATCGTATTTTGATAAGATCTTCGAGCACGTCACTGCTACTCAAGATAATGAGGCCGAGATTCAGAGGATCATGGTGAGGTATGAGAAGGGCGAGGAGCCGGAGAAGTCCTTGATACGGGGCGTTGTCGATGCAGCCCTCGAGGGTTTCCGAGAGTCCTTATCGAGGATCGGAGTTGTGTTCGATGATTGGGACTGGGAGAGTGAGCTGGTTTGGAGTAGCAGGGTTGGAAAAATTATTCAAGAAGCTAAAAATAGCAGGTATTATATAAAGTATAAGGAGGCCGATGCTATCGACATACCCAGGATAATCAAGGAACTACTTCAAACCGATGAAGAAGCTAGGAAGAAGATCAAGCTGCCACGGGGATGGGAGATTCCTCCACTAATACTTGTCAGGTCGGATGGAACGACCCTCTACACTTACTAGGGATATGGCTTACACTCTGTACAAGTTCGAGGCTTTCAATGCAGATGAAGTTATAAACGTGATAGGAGCCGATCAAAGGCTCGCTCAACTACAGCTCAGACTTGCACTACTAGGGCTGGGATATAGGAAGGAAGCGCTAAACCTCATACATTATGACTATGAAATGGTACGCTTGCCGGGAATAAGAATGAGTGGTAGAAGGGGTAGATTCGTTGATATGGACTCGATACTTGACTCGCTAAAGATAAGGGCGGAGGAAGAGGTACGTAAGAGGAACCCCGATGCTGATGCGGCGTGGATTGGGAGAGTCTCTGAGCAAATAGCTGTGGGCGCATTGAGGTTTACGTTGATTAGAACGAGCGCCCCTAGACCAGTAGTTTTCGACCCAGAGAAGGTGTTGAACCTCGAGGAGAACACGGGTCCCTACCTACAGTATACTCACGCTAGGGCCTGTGGAATAATGAAGAAGCATGGTAGCATAGATTTTGAGTCAATCAACTACGAGGCCTGTAACGAGAGTAGAAGAAGGAATCTATTATTGATGACCATGAGGTATCCTATGGTTGCGGCTAAGGCGGCTGACGATATGGCTCCTGAAGATTTGGCAACATATCTCTTGAAGTTGGCCGACGAGTTCAACAGTTGGTATCAGGTGGATCCTGTCATTAGGGAGCCGGATGTGGGGGCTAGAGAGTGTAAGGCTTTGATAGTCGATTACTTCAGGCAGACTATGAAGCATGGCTTGGAACTCTTGGGTGTACCTGCTCCCGAGAGAATGTAGTTTTTCTGGGGCGAGGACTGCTGAAGTGGAGGCTACCATCTAGGCGATGGATACTTGGAGAGGTCAGCCTTAAAGGAATCATGGAAATAGCTATGGGACTGCACACCGCGAATGTCGGGGATTTCTTCAACATACTACTAATGGCAACCTTCACCAAGTTTCTAGTCGAGCGCCCCGAAGCGCTAGCATTATTGCCCAGCTTGGCAGCTATGAGGGGAGCCATTGTCACCAGCATGGCGTCTCGCGTCTCTACTAGCCTTCATCTTGGCGTCCTTGAAGCGTCAACGGTTAAGGTATTGAAACGAGAACTACCCACATTGATAGTGCTGGCGCTCTCTACGAGCGTCTACGCTGCTATAATTGTGGCGCTTAGTTCTGGTTACCCGGTTAGTGTAGAGGTTAGCATAGCGGCCCTATCGGGGTTTATCTCGATCCTCTTCTTGGCGCCAATAAGTGCGTACATTGCCACATTAGGGTTCAAGAGGAACTTGGATCCAGACCGGTATATGGCTCCTGTATTGACAGTTATCGGTGACATCTCTACTTCCCCCACCATAGTTGCTGTAGTCCTGTTGTTGAACGCGATCCCTTATGATGAGGCTATTATTGCGTTATCCGTTTCTTACGCTTCGATCGCGTTATTTTTCATTCTCATAAGGGGGTTCCCAGGGAAGAAACGCCTCTTGTATGAGTCCCTTGGTGCGCTGGGAATAGTTGGTTTCCTAGAGGCATACGCTGGCAACTCTCTCGTTGGATACTCTACTCTACTGCTAGCGGTAGGAGTATTGCACGCTATTCCCAGTATAATGGAGGATGTAGGTGCTGCCGTCAGTGTTACAGCATCGAAGCTCTCGACGTTATCACACCTTTACGGTATGCAGGACACATTGAAAATGACGCCTGCAATTGTTTCAGAAGTCCTTTTGGGTAGTATAACGCCGCTGTTGGTGCTATCCGGGATCGCAATAGGAACGGCTGGAATAGCTGGCGTGTCAGCACCTGTTCTACAGGTGGTGTCGATCGTCTTAATCAGTGGATTGCTGGGCATCTTCATATTCTCGATTATGGCGCTTTCTCTGGTCTATCTAAGCTTTAGAGTGGGTGTAGATCCCGATAACGTGGTGGTTCCCCTGCTAACGTCTATTGTTGACGCCTTAACTATCCCGTTGATCGTCGGTGTTTCAGCCTTACTTGTTTGAGGTGCATGTACATGCAGGTGACGGGTACAATCACTCTGGAAGGCTTCCGTCGCCGACAGATATTCTATGTATCTAGCATTATCATGTCTGGTATGATCGGGTCTGTCTTGGC
>JAADGB010000023.1 GCA_013152575.1 Thermoproteota archaeon
GCCGTATATATGGTAAAGATAATTAAAATAATAAATATAAAAGCTAAGAACTTTTTCATTTCTAGCCACTCTTGTAGCGCTCAATAGCCTTCTTTATCCTCTCCTTAGCCTCTGCCGCGCTCCTCCACTCCTTAACTTTGACCCATTTCCCAGGCTCGAGCTCCTTGTAATGCTCGAAGAAGTGCTTGATCTTGTCTTTCAGTATATCTGGCAGGTCGTCCACGTCTTTTATAGTAGAATACAACGGGTCTAGTTTAGCCTTAGGGACTGCTAGGACCTTGTTGTCGATACCCTCTTCGTCCTCCATTATTAGGAGCGCGACGGGGACCGCTTCAATTACGCTTCCAGGCACTACTGGCTCCCTACTTAGAACTAGTATGTCTACTGGATCACCGTCTTCCTCCAGTGTTCCGGGGATAAAGCCATAGTTGAACGGGTACACCATACTAGTGTAGAGGAAGCGGTCAACCTTGACTAGACATGATTCTTTGTCAAACTCGTACTTGACCGAGCTGCCCATAGGTATTTCGACGACGACATTGACGAGGTCGGGTGCCTTACTTCCAGGACCAAGCTTGTCGAGGCATCCCATAAGCATTCCCTCCATGTTACCACATTCCAATTACCCGAGATAACTTAAATACCCTTAGGGAGCCACGTTGATTGTGAGACGACCCAGATAGGGGAGGAGGATGAAAAAATGAGTAAGCCGTTTTACGTAAAATTCGAGGTTCCGGAGGATCTAGCCCAGAAGGTATACGAGGCAGTCGAGAAAGCAAGGTCTTCAGGTAAGATAAAGAAGGGAACCAACGAGACGACCAAGGCATGTGAGAGAGGGATCGCTAAGCTAGTAGTAATAGCAGAGGACGTAGACCCACCAGAGATTGTAGCACACCTTCCAGTTCTATGTGACGAGAAGAAGATACCCTACGTCTATGTACCAAACAAGAAGAAGCTAGGAGAGGCGGCAGGCATCGAAGTACAGGCAGCATCCGCAGCGATAATCGATCCGGGAGAGGCCGAGGCACTAGTCAAAGAGATAATAGAGAAGGTAAAGGAGCTAAGAGCTAAGGCTGGAGTCTAGCAAACAACCAGCACACACATTTTATACCCTTAAAACGGCCGGTTTCCAAGGTAGCTAGGGGTATAGAGGAAGGGTGAAGTAAGAAGTGTCACTAGAGGGGAGGCAATTCAGGTACATAGTAAGGATCGCTGGAACCGACATAGATGGTAAACTGAAGCTACCATATGGGTTAGCAGAGATAAAGGGAATAGGATATACAACCGCACTCGCAATTATCAGGCTCCTAGGACTTGATCCAAACATGAGGACGGGCTTCCTAACCGAGGAGGAAGTGAGAAAGATAGAGGAGGTTGTCAACGATCTAACCAAGCTAGGTCTACCATCGTGGATGTACAATAGAAGGAAGGACTACGAGACAGGACTAGACAAGCACTTGATCGGCCCAGAACTACTATTCCATGCAAGGAGAGACATTGAAAGAGAGATCAGGATAGGATCGTGGCGTGGAGTCAGGCATAAGCTAGGACTAAAGGTAAGAGGCCAGAGGACTGGTACAACCGGAAGGCTTGGCATGACTGTAGGAGTAAGGAAGAAGAGGTAGAGGTGGCTAGGACATGGGTGATCCGAGAAAGCCTAGGAAAAAGTGGATTGGCCCTAAGCATCCCTGGATTAAAGAGAGGCTACTGGCAGAGATCGAGCTTGTAGGAAAATATGGGTTGAAGAACAAGAGGGAGCTATGGATAGCGGGGACCCTTGCCCGTAAGCTAAGGCATAGGGCCAGGCAACTACTCGCCCTGCCAGAAGAAATAAGGGAGAAGCAGACCAGATCCCTTCTCGACAGGCTATACGCTATGGGGCTAGTCGAGAAGGATGCAACACTGGACGACATTCTCGGCATAACTGCGGCCGATATACTGGAGAGGAGGCTTCAAACGATCGTTTACAAGAAGGGATTAGCGAGGACCATATACCAGGCCAGGCAACTCATAGTTCACGGTCACATAGCCATAGGAGGTAGAAGGGTAACCTCTCCAGGATACCTAGTCTGGCGCCACGAGGAGCCACTAGTAGACTATGCACCGGGTAGCCCATTTAAGGAGCGAGCAAAGGAGGCAGAGTAAGGGGGAGGTGACGAAGCATGGCGTTTCCAATGAGAGAACTCAAGTGGGGCGTAGCCCACATCTATAGCAGCTTCAACAATACAATCGTCCACATCACTGACCTAACTGGAGCAGAGACAGTTGCTCGTGTAACCGGTGGTATGGTTGTTAGAGCAGACAGAGAGAAGCCATCGCCCTACGCGGCCATGATCGCCGCCAGCAGGGCAGCCCAACAGGCAATGGCTAGGGGGATTGTAGCTATCCACATAAAGGTTAGAGCACCCGGAGGTCATGGCCCAAAGACTCCAGGGCCAGGGGCACAGGCAGCTATTAGAGCACTAGCCAGGGCAGGATTCATAATTGGTAGGATTGAAGACGTTACGCCGATACCACACGACACGACAAGGCGTCCAGGCGGTAGGAGAGGTAGAAGAGTCTAGCCAGCCAATCCTGAGGTGTTTGTATATTGCCTAAGAGTTCGAGCAAATCCATCCAGGTGCTGGAGAAGAAGGATAACGAGATACGGTTACAGATATCCGGCTATCCTGTAGTACTTGTCAATGCACTAAGGAGGCTAGCCCTCTCAGACGTCCCCACTTTAGCAGTGGACTTCCTACATATCTATGAGAACTCCTCAAGTGTTTTCGACGAGATCCTCGCCCATAGAATGGGTTTAGTGGTTCTCGATAGCTCGGAGGCCATAAAGAAGCTCAAATCGCCAGAAGAATGCGTCAATGCCGACGAGTCGGACGAGTCTTGCTTTGTTAAGTTAATACTCAATGTTGAGGTTGACGAGAAGGAACAGCAAGGCCGATACGTACTAGCGGGGGAGATAGCAATAGATTCAAACATTACAAGGATAGTATATCCTGAAACTCCGCTACTCTACCTCATCCCGGGTCAGAGAGTCCACGCCGTAGCCTATGCTAGGCTGGGTAGGGGTAAGGAGCACTCCAAGTGGAGTCCTGCGACAGTGGCCATCCTAAGATACTCAACCCAGGTTAACTATGATGGTTCCAAGGCGTCAAAGGAGTGCTTAAAGTGCCTCCAATCCTATCCAGACCTCGTTAAGAAATTGAAGTCCAAGTCAAAGGGGACTATCGAGATCCCACCGGACACCAATACGAGTGGTCTGTTATACTGTGCCGAGTCTGAGTGTTCTGGCGCAATCGAGGTCGTATATAGTGAGGATAAGCTTATCCTCACTATTGAATCTACTGGTGCTCTCCCACCAGAGAAAATAGTTTTAGAATCCATTGAGGCCCTAGAGTCCAGGGCTAAGGCGCTACTGGCTAGCCTAAAGGAGGCAAAAGGTGAGGGAATGTGAAGAGGACGGGTCCGACGAACATATTGGCTAGGAAGCTCGCGGACGAGTTGAGAAAAGCGGCTAGAAGAAATAAGGCCCCGGTTTGGGAAGCCGTAGCCGAGTACCTAGTAAAGCCGACAAGGAGGAGGGTCGAGGTAAATCTGTCTAAGATCAACCGTTATGCCGAGGAAGGCGAGATGGTGATAGTTCCAGGAAAGGTGCTAGGTGGAGGATTACTTGAAAAGAAAGTCACAATCGCCGCCTTCTCATTCTCCGAGTCAGCTCTGGAGAAGATTAAAGCGGCCGGCTCAAGGGCGTTAACGTTAACACAAGCTCTTCGCGAGAACCCGGAGGGTAAGAAGACCAGGATAATCGTGTGAGGTGGTAAGTGGTGTCCGAGACTGTAAAGTCCAAAGAGATAATCGTTGATGGTTCGGGGTTAATCCTAGGTAGACTTGCCAGTATCATTGCAAAGAAGCTACTGGAGGGCTACAAGGTAGTTGTTGTTAACGTCGACAAAGTAGTTGTGAGCGGTAAGCCCAGCGAGGTAATAAAAGCATACAAGAGGACAATCCTCTCAGTAAGAAGCCATCACGCTCACAAGTGGAGGCCTAAGAGGCCCAGATCCCCAATCCGCCTGTTCAAGGATACCGTTTGGGGAATGCTTCCCAAACACAATAAGCGGGGAAGGGAAGCGTTAAAGCGATTGAAAGTATATGTTGGCGTGCCAGAGGACTTCAAGGGCAAGGAGCTGGTTAAATTTAAGGAGGCTGACTCCAGCAGATTAGCGAGGAGCTACGTCGAACTAGGTAGAATAGCGAAGGAGTTGGGATGGAAGGGTGAGGTAGAGTGAAGAGCAAGATAGTGATAGCAAGCGGTAAGAGGAAAACAGCTATAGCCAGAGCCATAATAAAGCCCGGAAAGGGCAGGGTCTGGATCAACGGTATACCAATAGAATTCGTCACTCCAGAACTAGCTAGGGCCAAGATGATGGAGCCTCTACTACTTGCTGGTAGGCAAATCAGGTCAATGCTTGACATAAAGGTTGTAGTAGAAGGAGGCGGGTTCATGGGACAAGCTGAAGCAGTCAAAATGGCGATCGCAAGGGGCATACTAGAATTCTTCAAGTGCGAGGGTGGAGGATCAGAGTGCGAAAGAATGAACAAGCTACACGAAGCCCTAAAACAAATCTTCGAAGAACATGACAGGTCAATGCTAGCCGGAGACCCGAGAAGGACTGAGCCAGAGAAGTACATGAGATATAGCGCCAGGAGGAGATGGCAGAAATCCTACAGGTGATGCTGTAATGCTACAACCACTAAGATGTTTTACATGCGGTGCCCCCCTTGGGCATCTATGGAAACCCTTCATGGACAGGGTTTCAGCTGGTGAAGATCCTGAAAAAGTACTTGACGAGCTTGGAGTAAAGAGGTATTGTTGTAGGAGAATGTTGTTCACCGCCGTCACGTATATTGATAAAGTCGCCCTGTTTGACTCCCCCAGGACTAGGGAGCTTAGAGTTAAACTATACTCGGTGCCCTCGAAGGGAGTGGGTGGTGAGATATGAGCGCGCCTGTATCAAGGGAACTACTGGTTCCAGCGGAGATGTATAGGAAGGCTGGTGTGGTGTTTGGAACTCAGATCTGTACCAAGTATATGAAGAGATTCACCTATAAGATACTGCCAGACGGGTTCTACCTGCTTGACGTGGCTAAGATTGACGAGCGTCTGAGAGTGGCAGCTAACTTCCTCTCAAAATTCCCGCCGGAGAAGATAGCTGTTGTATCCGTCAGGCTATATGGCCAGAAGCCTGCTAGGATGATGTGTGAAAGAGTCGGTTGTAAAGCGATAACTGGCCGCGTAATCCCAGGAATCTTCACGAACCCATACCTGGAGTACTATATGGAGCCCGACGTAGTATTCGTAACCGACCCGAGAACCGACAAGCAAGCCGTCATAGAGGCGACGAAGATAGGAGTACCCGTCGTAGCCTTTGCAGATACTGATAACAGGATTGAGAACATAGACCTCGTCATCCCGGCCAACAACAAGGGAAGAAGGAGTCTAGCCCTACTATACTGGATACTAACAAGGGAGATCCTGAGAAGCAGGGGAGAGATAGGCCCGACAGATTCTCTTGACGTCGAATACGAGGCCTTCATGGCCAGTAGGATAAGAAGATAACCTACCAAACACCATATCCTTATTCTACCCTCCTCGACTATGTTTCTAATAGGGGTCTATAGATGACATTACGCGAGATCCGAAGGCCTGCACATGCAGGCACCTTCTATCCCGCACGTAAAGATGCACTAATTGAGGCCATAGAGAACTCCTTCCTCCACCCTCATGGACCAGGAAAACTCCCTGTAAGGGGAGGAGAACATAGGCACTCAATAGGCTATGTGGTCCCACATGCGGGATACATGTATAGTGGACCAGTTGCTGCTCATGCCTACTATGATTTGGCACATCGCAAAAAGCCGGACGTCATTGTGATAATAGGTCCAAACCATAATGGAATAGGCCTAGGTGCCGCAGTATACAAGGGAGACGCCTGGGAGACGCCGCTCGGCGTAATAGACGTCGAAAAGGATGTCGCCAAGCTAGTAGTCGAATATTCCCAGTTCTTCTCATTTGATAATGAAGCACACATGTATGAGCATAGCTTAGAAGTCCAAGTACCCTTCATACAGTACATTTATGGAAATGTGCCTATTGTTCCTATCACGATATACGTGCAGACGTTAGAGGTTGCACGGGACTTGGGCAAGACTCTCGCCAAAATAGACGAAGAACACGGTATAGACATGGTGGTGTTAGCCAGCACTGACTTCAACCACTATGAGCCACACGATGTTACGGTGGAGAAAGATGAACTAGCAATATCAAAGATCATTGCATTAGATGATGCAGGCCTCTATCAAGAATTGGAAAGATATAACATCACGATGTGTGGCCCTGTCGGCGTCGCCGCATTAATAAACTATGCCCTGAAGACAGCCTCGCCAAAACCAATACTATTGAAGCATGCAACCTCGGGCGACATTACTGGTGAGAAAGACTGGGTAGTAGGTTACGCATCTATAAAGTTCCCGGCCCAATCAGAGTAGCGTGACAATAGTGATGGCGCATGAAGGAGTACAAGCTAGCAGCGAGGATACCAGTCATACTTCTCGGAGTACCACTCTCAACATCCGAGAACCCCTTCCTCGCAGTGCCGACTCGGAAGGCGAGTGCTTCATTCAAGTTCGAGAAGTGCAACCCTACATCAATATCCGTCAATGGTGTTCCTGAAAGCGTTGGCAACCTAGTCAAGTCGTTCGTTAAGAACCTTGACGAGATCTCAAAGAACATATGTGTAGAGGTAGATGTGAGATTAAACGGTTCAAACAGTCCAGCTGGCACATATGCATTACTAACCACCCTGTTAATGTATGCTATAGCCAAATACTATGGAGAGAGTCTTGACTCATGGGAGATAATCGAGTTAGCTAGATACGCCGATCCCTTCGATAAACCTAGTGGTTGGTCTTATGTTATAGATGCCCTAAGATACTCTGTGATTACTGGAACACCAGCAGTATATCGAAATGAAGAGGAGTTCGCCAAGATTGATGTAAAAAGGACAACCGACACGGTCTTCAAAGGGGTAGTAGAGGCTAAATCCCAGTTTCTCTTACGCGATAATCTAGGCGGCGACGTATATAATGCACTCGTACATCTAGTCGGCGTGCTAGTCCTAGAAGGAACGGTACGTATTAGGGAGAATGAATCATTTGCAGCC
>JAADGB010000024.1 GCA_013152575.1 Thermoproteota archaeon
AACTACTTCACATTGAAAAACATCCTAGAGCCGTAGGTATCACGCCTGAAGCGATTCCCCAGGCCGTGTTAATTTCTTTGAGTCAATGTAATGGTCTGATGTTAAGTGCACGATTTCATGAGATTTATTCACAGTTAATACAAATCTTTTCTGATGTTTTTCGCAAAGTATGGTAAGAGGGCTATACCTGTTAAGAATCCACCTATATGTGCCCAGAATGCCACCCCCGCTTGGACGCCCGTGAACACTACGAATAATCCAAGGACTAGCTGGTAAATGAACCAGAAGAGTATGTATACGCTTGCTGGTAGTCTGAGGGGTATTGGGATATATCCCCAAAATGTGAGGACCTCGATCTCGCTCGAGGGGAATAGGGTCAGATAGGCTCCTAGTACTCCACTGATAGCTCCACTCGCCCCGATAGCCGGTATTAGGAATGGGTTAACGCCTGATGTTAGTACGGCGTTGCCTATCAATGACGAGGGCATTATGACTAGGCTCATTATATGGAATAGTGTTGCGCCAACACCGGAGGCTAAGTAGAATGCTAGATATCTGATCTTACCCATTGCTCTCTCTACGTCGTCTCCAAATATGTACAGGTAGAGCATGTTTCCGAAGAGGTGGGCTAGGCCAGCGTGTAGGAACATTGAAGTGAATATTGTGTAAAGGCCTTTCCCGGCTAGTATCCGTCCTGGTATCATTCCAAGCTCGTAGATGACTTCATTGTAGGAGATTGCTCCGGGCACGAGGAGCTGGGGCATCGATATACCTATGAAGAAGATGACTATGTTTAGAATTATGAGTGTCGTGTTGACGAGTGGAAACTCTCTATGACCCTCGTATCCCGTATCGTGTATTGGAAACATGTAGTGGCCTCCTCATCCATCCAATTGGAGTCTGCATGTAATTGTTCTCTTTTATAAACATCTAACTAGTAATACCCTCCTCCGGGAATGGATCTGGGATGAAGGAGGCTCTAGAGCGAATAAAGTCACTGTTAGAAATGACTAAGCCTAAACAGTTAGCACTCCTAATGATAACTATGTATGGAGCCTATTTTGCAGGCGGCGGAGGATTCGATCTTCACAAGCTACTGCTGCTAACATTGACTGGTATAGGCTCGGCTGGCGGAGTCACGGCGTTAAACATGTATCTAGAAACGGATATCGATAGCCTCATGCCTAGAACTCGTGTGAGGCCTCTGCCCAGAGGAGCCTTGTCGCGATCTGAAGCACTCTATGGTATATCAATTCTGATAATTCTAGGAACAATTTCAGGTGCATTGATAAACAAGTATGTAGCGTTATCCGCGCTGATTGGCCTCTATTTCGATATAATCGCGTATACTGAGATAGCCAAGAGGAGGACGGAGTGGGCATTACTTTTCGGCAGCGTGGCTGGTAGCATGCCAGCCCTAGGAGGATGGGCGGCTGCTACAGGAGGATATAGTCTAACAGGGATACTCTTAGCCGGGATAGTGTATGTCTGGCAACCCTTACATGTCGCCTTCATACACTACTATTACGAAGATCAGTACAGCAAAGCAGGAATACCTACGATCCCTTCACGCCTTGGCTATAAAGCATTCGCAAACTTAGCATTATTCTCCGTTACATCTACAATATTCCTGGTTTGGGAAATAGCCTTAACTCTGGGGGAAGGATATCTCACAGCAGTAATTGCAACGTTGCTGGGAGTACAGGCTCTAAGGGCTGTTGCCAAGTTTAGGTTCACGCCAGGCAAGGAATTAGCTCGTGGTATGATAAAGTTCGCCAGTCCACTCGTGGGAATCATATTCATATTGCTTCCATTAGAGCTACATTTATTCATAATATAGAGGGTGTGTTAGATAATGAGGAGTAGAGGATGCATAACAGGAGTTCCTGGATGCATTATCCTAGCCTCATCTGGAGGCATCGCTCTAGCCTCCCTTATAGTAGATAACATGACTATACCATTGGTCTATGCTGTCATCCTCTTATCTCTAGGATTGACGGTGTATAAGCTAACCCGGTTCTCAGACGCAATTATAGTAATGATATCTGCAACAATATTGATTGCCATATCACTACTGGCACCCAGAACACTAGCTGGCTTCATCGTATTCTATCTGACCATAGCCTGGCTAATACTAAGAACCACGTCACCAGAGGTCCTGTTGAGCTACTGGCCCTTAGTGGTGATCCCTGCATACGCCTATGGAGGCCAAGAGTGGATCCGCATCTTCTCCACTTCCGTCATACTCCTATCATCAATTGTAGCCTACTTGGAGAGTGGAAGAGGACATGCGTTGATGATCACGGCGGTATCACCCATTGCGGTCCTCGTTAGCCCCGAGATCTCATTGGCAGCCTCGGCCTCTTCCCTCGCTCTTGCAGGGGTCCTAGCAGGAATAGTTGAGAGATCAGGTTGCCCATTCACGAAAGACTCAGGACTAGTGTTTATCGGGGTATCCCTATCAATAATAGGAGTCCTAATGGGGATAATTGAGGGACCCTGGACGGAGTATTGGACCATAATTTGGCTCATTGGATTCCTTTATATTGAAGCTGGCGCCTTAGTTCCTCAAGGTATCTTTCATAGACCCTCTTCTTTGGCGGCTGAAGCCTAGAGAGCTTTATACTCCTCTCTAAGGATTCGGTATGCTTGCCATCTCTAATTCTCGGCAGGAAATAGGGCCTCCTTAGCATGTTCACTCTTAGGAAAGTCTCTATTGCTGATATGATTCTATCTTCTATACTCCCCTTTCTTATGCCTGGTAGCATATTCGGCCTTGGACCCTTCCAGTTGAGGCAAGGCCACAGGTCGCCGAATGGTCCTAGCCTTATCCTCTGGCATCCCATACAGAAGATGGGGTTACCATAGGGTTTCACTATCTCTACACGTTCTCCTGATGGGAGGATGTACACGGGCCTGTTGTGGAGGCTTCTACGAACTACTTTCGCTCCTACTTCCAGGAGCTTTCTCTCGATCTCAGCCAGGGGATAATAGTACTTGTTGAAGAACCGGGCTCCTAGACCAACGGGATGGAGTTCTATTAGCTGTAATGTGGCGTCAAGCCTATGGGCCAAGTCTAGGAGATCCCATACCTCATGTTCATTTACTCCCTTCAAGACAACCATGTTGATTTTCAACCCGAGGCCAGCGTCTGACGCCTCTCTTAACCCTGCAATGGCCCGTTGGAGACCGTCTACTCCCGTTATGAACTTGTAGACCTCACTTCTTAGACTATGTATGGATACGTTTACCCGTGCGAGGCCATTCTCTGATAGTTTCGAGGCTAGTTTCTCTAATAAGTATCCATTGGTAGTCATTGATAATTCAAGGGTCGGGGCACCCTCCCGGAAGGCCTTTATGATATCCAGGATATCACTTCTAATTAGTGGCTCTCCTCCCGTGAACTTTATCTTGCTGATACCAATAATCTCGGCGGCCCTAGCTACAATATAGTAGTCTTCCGGGGTCAGTAGGGGTTTGAGAGACCCGGGCTTAACTGGCCCTTCAACACTCTCCCCCTCTATATGGCAGAAGATGCACCGGTAGTTGCACTCGACTGTAACTACTACTCTAAGGTTGTCGAGAGGCCTCATGTATGCGTCGTTGATCTTCATAGCATACAGTCCTCCATACATGCCTGGAGCCGGCCCCGGCTATAACCCGCCTTCTGTACTACGGCGGCATCCGACTCAGCGGTTCCCCCCACCCTTCGCGCGGCCCTCATCGGGTAGGGCCTTGCTCCGCCAGGGGCGGCCGTTTCACCGCATCCCCCAGCCTTGTCCGCTGGTTATCTGCCCCCTAGTTGCCTAGGGGGCCTCGCAGCTTCATCCTCATTGACTAGGGGCCGTGTCGTTTCTGTGCCGTTGCCGCGGGTTTCACCCGCGCCCCTTACGGGGCCTGGCTGCCGCGGGGAGGGCGGAGTTTCCTCGGGCTATAGCCCGTGGGCCGCCAGCCGGGGCCGGCTCCTAATCATTTATAGGTGCATGGGGCTATTCTAGGTTTGTTTAGACGCGCCGCTAGAGTAGTATCCCTAATATAACCTCCGTGTTTAGAGACTCTTTATAGGGACAAGCGTTGCCCCAAGTAAAAGATTATAAATGCCGCTGCATGTTTGTGCGTCTTGTGGATAGTTGGAGACGGGGTATGTCGCTGTTAGCTTGTTCCTTGGTGGTATGTTGATGTGGTGGCGTAAAAAATTCCTTCGAGCCTTGCAATTCAATATCGAGGATCCCTATGGGTTCTTCGCCGACAAGATCGATGCAAATACTCTCGTCAGCCTCGCCAAGCGTGTTCACGCAAATGTCTTGATCGTGTTCGCTAGGGACGGTTGGGGCAGGGTCTTTTACGAGGGAAGCCGTCTCTATCCCCGTCATCATAATAGTGCCTTAGACTTGAGGGAGTTGGTTTCAAAAGCTAAGGATAACGGTATCCATGTAATCGTTATGGCGGCTCATACAGCTAACAGGTATATTTACAGGCTCCATCCAAACTGGGCGCAACGAGATATTAAGGGAGAGGTGCTAGTTCTCGAGCACTATCCTAGAGCTGCCAAGATAATTGACCCGCACTGGCCTCAGATCTGTCCTAACAGTCCCGCGTTAGAGCAGTTCTTTATCCCAGAAGTCGAGGAAGCCGTCAAGCTTACGGGCGCCGATGGATTATTACTTGATAGTTTCAGGTACTTCCCAGATCCTCAGAGGGCATGCTTCTGCCAGTATTGTAAGACTAAGTTCAAGTCAGAGTATGGAGAGGAGTTGCCACACAGGATAGATATGGAGGAGGAGGCTGCAAGGCATGCTTGGGAATGGAGGTACAAAGTCAATCTGAGAGCTATTGAACGTATGAGGAAGGCTGTGAAGAGGGCCAACCCAGAGGCCTTATATCTGTATAATAGTCATCCTGCGGGCTGGGCTGGTAGAGGAAACATAGTCGTAGCCAAGGCCAGGAAGATACTCGACGGTGTATTCGCGGAGGCAAGCGAGGTCGATATCAGAGGTCCCGGGATGCTGACAATAATAACAAAGCTCAGCAAGGCGCTACTGGGCGATCCCAACAAACCGGTGTTTGTAAGCAGGAACCTATTCTATGATCTTAGACCTGTTCATAGCCCGCCGGATCCGACGATAAGGCTTGGCGTTTGGGAGATAGTAGCGGCTGGCGGGTATCCGCAGGCCACAATATTCTCTTCGCAATTCTTCACTGATCCTAGGGCAGTTGATGCTGTTGCCGACGTCTACGAGGAGCTGGAGAAGATAGAGGATTACCTTGTTGAACGGGAACCACTGTACTATGTTGGTCTACTCTTCGATCCTGAGACGCATGACAAGTACTATTGGAGCAAGCCAGAGTATTACATTGGTGAGGTTGAGGGATTCGCACTCATGCTGATGCATAACCATATACCATGGAGCATTGTCTCAATGCAGGATATAGAGAGAGAAGCAGAGCCGAATAAGTACCCGATACTAGTCGCTGCAGGCACCTCAGTTGTTTCAGAGGATTCAGAGGAAAAGCTAAGAGGGTACATCGCAGAAGGGGGCCTACTAGTCGCAACCCACGAGTTTGGTATAATGAGGCCAGACTTTACATATAGAGAAGCGTTAGCACTCCAGGATATATTCGGCGTCAACTACGAGGGGACGCTACGCTTTGGCTTCGCCTATATCCATCTAAGCGTGCCAGAAGTAAAGGATCTCTGGAATGGTCTTCCCGAATCAGTGCCCATTGGGGATCACAGTGTTGTCTTTGCAAGGGAAAGAGTCGAACCTAGACTAGGAGAACTAGCTAGAGCCCGGTTGACCTCCGCTAAACCGTTAGCGTATGCGAGAATGGGTAGAAGTGGATACGGTTACGAGTACACGCTGGGCAAGAGCACTCCGGCGCCTGACTCGGTTCTCAGCCTAGCAGCAATATCATACAACGAGTATGGTAACGGCAAGACGCTATACTACTCATTCAGATTGGGAGCACACTATTCTCGCCTAGGTATCCCCGACTACGCTCATCTCTTCCTACGACCCTTGCTGAAGTATGCACCACAACCGCCTGTCCGCCTGATAGGGTCCGAGACCGTGCAATTAGAGGCCTATAGAAAGGACGATTCCATAATCGTACATCTCGTAAACCACACAACCAATCAAAGGATACTGAGTGCACCAACTGGCCCAAGCAAGCAGTCACCGCCAGGCTTCGATCCAGCATATCGAGTGCACCCTACTAGAGTAATAGTTCCAGTTCGCGACCTAACATTGGAAGTAAGCCGTGATGTCTTCGGAGACAAATTGAGAGCGTGGAACCCTCTGACGGGAGAAGAGTACAGCTACACTACAGAAGGAGATTGGATAAGGGTCAGCATACCAGTGGTCGAAGATCATGTTATTGTTGTTATCGAGCCTAGATCATAGGGGGCCTAGTTTTCCCTTATCCTAGCTCCCTTCACATGTATAGGCCTCCCTATGGCGGCATTTACAACTTCCTCAATCGCCTCGCTCATAGTCGGATGTGGGAATACGATCTCTAGAGCGTCATCGATCCTTGCACCAGTACTTACCAGGGTGGCGGCAGTAGCGGCTACTTCCGAGGCTGTTGGGAAGGCCATATGTAATCCAATGATCCTCCTGGTTGATTTTTCGAATACTACTTTGATAAATCCATCAATTACACCATTGATGCGGGACTTTGCAAGGCCTCCAGTAGGTATTCGTACTTCAACGGCCTTGATACCACGGCTTGAAGCGTCACTGAGCGTATAGCCTACACTCACAAAATCCAGCGGTCCAAAGACAACTGAAGGGATGACGTTAGTAGCTTTAGCCTTGTTGCCAAGTATGCACTCAGCAGCGTTTATGGATTGGTGAATAGCCTTATGCGCTAGCAAAGGGGGGCCGGTTAGGTCTCCTACGGCGTAGACGCCTTCGATATTAGTGCGACCGCATGAATCAACTTTAACATAGCCTTTCTGATCGACATGGATCCCCAACGATTGGGCCTCTGCGTTCCTCGGCTTCCTTCCGATTGCAATAAGTACAGCGTCACTTTCGTGTTCAACGCCTCCGGCCTTTATCTTCACTCTCCCGCTATCTTTACTGATACCGCTTACTGGCGATCTCAATTGTATCTTGACTCCAAGCTTCGCGAGGATCCTGCGGGCTAGCAATCCGAAATCTTTATCCATCAATGGGAGAAGCCGGTCTAGAGCCTCTATGATTTTAACTCGTAGGCCAAAAGCTGAGAGGATAAATGCATACTCGACTCCAATGTATCCACCACCAATAACTGTTATGTCCTCTACACCATCGGGATTCCAGCCTAGTATACTCCTATTGTCATGAACCAGTATTCCATCGACCTCTACGTTAAACGGATTGAAGGGCTCGCTACCTGTAGATAGGATTAAGGCCTTCTCCCACACCAGCTTGTCGCCATTCACAGAAACAACTCTCCTCTCAACGATCCTGCCTCGTCCATTGTATACATCGACTCCGAGGGAAGTTAACAGATTCATTATGCTGTCTGACACTTCTCTAGCTATCCTCCGAGAATATTCTAGGGCGTCGTTCAAGTACCCTATTGGTTTTCTCGAGCTCTTTATGCCTAAGTGATTCATAGCCATCAGGGTGAGTGCATACTTGCTTAGAGCCTTGGTCGGCACACAACCGTAATTAGTACACTCGCCTCCTACCTTGTCTTTTTCAACTAATGCGACCCTTAACCCGGCCCTAGCTAGTCTTATCGCCGCAGGGTAACCGCCAGGACCACCGCCTAGGACTACAACGTCGTAGTTCAATTAGGGGTCCCCGAGAGTTGAGGTAGTTTATAGCGTACTAATGTATGAGTGGTGGGCCCGCGGGGATTTGAACCCCGGACCTCCGCCGTGTAAGGGCGGCGTCCTAACCAGGCTAGACGACGGGCCCTGGGCCCCAAAACAGATCCTATGTGGGTTGAGGATTTTATAGAGTTTGGTGGGTTTGCTATTGTCTAGTCGGGGACAACTATTGTGCCTATCCTTTCTCCCCGTAGCGCTCTTATGAGATTATCTAGGTTTGACCCGTCTATGAAGTGTATAGTGATCCTACTTCGTCTCGCTATTTTGACAGCTAAATGGTCTATAAGCGTGTATCTTCCAGCTTGTTGCTCGTATGAGGAGACTATTCTTTCAAGTTCTGAGAGGGTTAATTTCTCTATGAGCTTGGATCCTGGTAGGCTCGGGTCTTTATCGTAGACGCCCTCTACCTTATTCAATAAGTTTAGTACCTTTTCCGCCCCTATCGCCTCTGCAATGAGCAGGGATACGGCGTTAGTGCTCTGGCCTGGTTCGAATCCCCCGGAGACTGGTATGAGGCCTGTAGCATAGATTTCAAGGACCTCCTCAATGTTCTTAGGTATCCGAAGAGGGCTCCTGGGGTAGAGCGTGCTCGCCGTGAAGTATGCGTTGAGGCGAGACGTCATTATTCCTACCAAATCTTGAAGAGACTGGTTTACGCCAAGCTCTCTGAGTACACCTATGTACTCTCTGGCTACAGGTCCGCCTCCCACTACTATTGCTAGACGCGTCCCCTTGTCATGGAGGTTCGTGACGATCTCGCGCAGTTTAGCCATGTAGTCTTCACGGGGAGGGTATATCAGCGAGCCACTGAACTTGAGGACTATCGACTCCAAGCCTCACACCAATTCATGCTTCAATGAACTCGATATCCTTTATAGAGACGATGCCTATCAATCGTCCTTCACTATCTACAACAGGTAAGTGCCTCGCCTTGATCTTCGCCATTAGCTGCTTTGCTACCTCGATTGGCTCGTCTGGACCTACCGTAAGTGGGCTTGGAGTCATAACATCTCTTATCAGTGTGGTTTCAGGGTCTTTCTTCTTGGCAACCACCCTCCTGAGGAGGTCTCTCTCAGTGAATATACCTACGAGTTTTCCATATTCATCGACTACTGGTAATGCACCAATACCCAGCTGGTCCATCTTTACAACTGCTTCCCAGACAGTCGATTGTGGCTTGACAGTGACTATGTTGGTTGTCATGATATCTTTTACATAATAGTTTCTCGCACTAAGAGACATACAAGTCACCGTTCTATAATTTCATGTTGTTGAGATGTATTATTTTTGAAGTGGAGTGATTGGGGCCGGCTTGACCGCATGGTGGACCGGCCGGGATTTGAACCCGGGGCCTCCGCCGTGCGAGGGCGGCGCTCTTCCAGCTGAGCTACCGGCCCATCCCCTACAGGGGGCCATGACTATGTTGATTCAGAATTGGGGTTAAAAACTCCCTATTGCTTTTGGTAGGTGAATAGTTTCAAACCCACATATACTTCAAAAATTACGCTTACAATAAATAGAATCCATGATGCCGTCGTGAAGCCATGTATATTTAGGCCATAGACCAGTAGGGAAGCCAACGTGGTTCTTCCAACTGTGTCCATTACCATATAGGCACCTGCTACATACCAAAGCGGCCATACATCCCACCCCGGCGGGGCTTCTCTGGGTTTTTCTCCACTCAGAATTCTATATGCGTAGACGGCTACGGGTATCGAGGCCAACGGGATAAGTGCTGGAATGCTCTTTTCATATACGGCTAAGGTGAATGCAGCCATTAACGGTAGGATAATCGCCAGTGAAGAGGCCAATCTCCGAGTAGCGTGTAATCCTAGCCTTACTGGCAGGGTCGCGATTCCCTTTTTCGAGTCTTGCTCGTACTTATCCAAGTGCTTACCAATTAAGACTAGGGTTACTGAAATTGCGAATGGAGCATAAACCAGGGCTTGTAGAGCTGTGTGCTCGCCTGTGAGGGCAAGAATTGTGCCGCCCACCATTACAGGCCCCCATACTATTGCAACTAGTATCTCTCCTGCGCCTAGCCTTTTCGCATCGATTGGTATACCCGCATATAGTAGCATAACTAGTACTCCAACTGCAGCTAGAACTGCTATAAGTGGGGTGACAGTCATACTCAGGTAGACTGTTAAGAGTAGATCGTATATAAAGACAAGAATAATAAATAATTCAATTGATTTAATACTTATTATGTTGTCCAGGAGCGGATGCGGGCCGTATAGCGCTCTAAAGTAGTTTGGATCATCAAATCCCCTCTTATAATCATAATAATCGTTTATTAAATTATCTAGCAAATGTGCACCGATGAATCCAGCGAGCAAGGCTAAGTAGATGACTGGGTTGAACTTTCCACTTATCCAGGTGATTAAACCACCAATAGTTACTGCGTAGAAGGTCATTGGTATAACGCATAGTCTACTGGCGGCAACAACGCGTACAATAACATTCTCGTTGCCTTTCTCCGGCACGCGACACTTCCTAAAGCTATACCAGAGCAGTTTCAGCGATCTCAGCATTAAACCACCAGTTAATGGTTCGGCTAATATGAGAGGGATTTCAATATCACTTTAGACGCTGTTGATACAATAAGTAACTGATGTATAGATAAATCTCTCCTCCATTTCAGCCGTGTAGAGTCGCGTTAAAGGAAATATACCCCTGGAACCAATAGGTGATTCAAGGCTAGAGAACTCCCTGCCTAGGGGAGGGCCCGTCGTCTAGCCTGGTTAGGACGCCGCCCTGACACGGCGGAGGTCCGGGGTTCAAATCCCCGCGGGCCCACCATGATTTGCTTGTGGCCTATTCTCACCGACTAGATTCACGGATTCCCTTGCGTGATGTATTGTATATGTGTTCTATTGCCTAATGGAGATATATGAATTAAACAATTATAGTAAGTGGGATAATTGTGGGTGGGCTTCCTTGGCAAGTATTCTTGTTTTAGGTGGAGCTGGCGATATGGGTTCTGGTATAGTAAAGTTCCTCGCGGAAGACGAGCGTGTTGATAGAGTTGTTATAGGCGACATATCGAGGGCAAGGGCTTCTAGAGTCCTAGAAGAGCTGGGAGAGTTTAGGAGTAAAGTCGAATACCTTGAAGTTGACGCGTCGGTGACTTCGAAGCTTATTGAGGTTATGAGTAAGTACGATGTGGTTGTTAACGCCATAGGGCCGTTCTACTATTGGGCGGGGAGGATAGCTTCTGCTGCGGTGAAGGCTGGAGTAGACCTCGTTGATATATGTGATGATTATGAGGGAGCCAAGGATGTGCTATCTCTGGACAGGGATGCGGCCAGCCGAGAGATAACCCTGGTAACCGGCTTGGGCTGGACTCCTGGAATCACCAATATCCTTGCAAGGTATGCTTCGCAATTACTAGATGAGGTGAAGGCTATTGACATATCGTGGGTCGGCTCGGCAGCTGACTCTAAGGGATTCGCGGTCATAGTGCATGTATTCTACGCTGTGACTGGAAAGGTGCCGATGTATATTGGTGGTGAGGAGAAACTAGTTGAGGCTGGCACCGGGACCATACAGGTAGAGTTTCCTCCTCCGATTGGTAAGGTCAAGGTGTTCTACACCGGTCACCCCGAGCCAGTCACGATCCCCCAATACATTCCTGTAAGGGATAGAGTCACTCTGCGTGGGGCGCTTGTCCCAGAGTATCAGAACTCGCTAGTGAAGTTCTTCGTAAAGCTGGGCCTCACAAAGACACATAGTAGAAGAGTCAAGCTGGCAAAAATAATCCATAGGATCGAGTCGATATTTCGAGCTGGAGGAAAGCCTGTAAGTAGTGCTAGGGTTGACATCATAGGAGAGCGTGGTGGAGAGGAAACTGTCCTCTCATTTTCCGTAATAGACAGAATGTACCGGTTAACGGCCCTTCCAGCAGCTATAGGCGCCATATGGCTAGTTACTGGAAGAATCAAGGAGTATGGTGCTTATCCGCCTGAGGGAGTTATAGAACCACGGGATTTCATCACGGAGCTACAGGGGAAAGGGATCCAAGTGTTAGAGTACAGGGATGGGTGGAGAAACCTGGAATTAAGTTAAGAGGCTATTGCTTCCGCGGCGGCTTGATGTACTTGACCTCTCTCTTGAAGAACTCGAGTAGTTCGATTCTCTGTTTTCTCCTCATTCTAGCTCTTTCGAATAGTTCTTTCTGCCAGTCTTCTTTTGGCTCGAATGGCGGGACTTCTTTCGGCTTCCCATCGGTGCCTAGGTGGACTAGGGTGAAGTGGCTTGTGGTGGCGTGTTTTCTACGCTGCCCTGAGGGGTCCTGGGTTAGTGCTTTCACTGTTATCTCTATGCTTGTTCTCCCAACATACGTTATGGCCGTGTGGATCTCCAGTATATCCCCTACCCATATTGGTGATACGAAGTCTGTCGCGTCTATTCCTGCGGTCACCATTACTCCCTTCGCGTATCTTATCGCTGTTATACCAGACAACTCGTCGAGGAGATACAGGAGTCTGCCTCCGTGCATTGCGTTGAGGGCCAGTGTGTCCTCTGGGTTGACTAGCTTGAACGAGGTTATCTTCATTCCTGGGAGTAGTGGTTTGGGGGGTTCTAGGTCGTCTGGGCTGAGTTTTGGGCCTCGCCTTTCTCTGCGTTTTAGGGCTCTTTCGTAGAGTTCAAGCTCTATATCACCTTTTGGCGAAAGACATGTTGGCACTGGCCTCGGCCTTATCGCGTTATCTACCGCTACATAAGTCATATGGGCTGCCGTTGTTAGGACGCGCTCCCCTGTTGCAGGGTTTTCCTCCTCCATAAGGGTTGTTATCTCCATGCTCGTATTCCCAATGTATTCGACCCAGCTAGTGATTACCGCGTTATGGCCTAGGTGGACTGGATTAATGAAGAATACGTGGTCTAAGTGGACGATGAAGGCAGGGCCGCGAGCGACGCGCATTGCAGCCATACTGGCTGTTGTAACCATCCATCTTAATCCAACGCCTCCATGAAGGATTCCCAGGGGGTTGATATGGTTCGGGCTGACGAGGTGGACGGTTTCAACGACTGTATCGGATATGTTTAGCTCCTTCAAGCACTTACGCGTCATCAATATTCGACCGTTTAGAACTCAGTTGTATAGGAGTAATTTAGAATGATGGGTATGGTTTGAAAAGTTACTCTTCCTCTTCTGAGGAGAGTAGTTGGACGGTTCCTCCTGCTTCTTCGATCTTCTTTATTGCAGATTCGCTTGCCTTTGGGACTATTACTTTGACTGGCTTTGTTATCTTGCCGAAGCCTAGGAGCTTGTGGTATCCCATCTCGGCTAGGTTCACTACTGGGACGTTGTCCTCATATGTTAGTCCTCCTTTCCTGGATAGCTTGTCGATTAGCTCAACTAGTTCGTCCAGGTTCAGCAGTTTCGGCTTGAATCCTACCCTTATCCTAGGCGGGTTGAAGCCGTGTTTACCGAACCAGGTAGGCGCGTACTTTATAGTCCATGTCCACTCGTGCTTGCCTAGTCCAGCGGCGCCCCTACCTCCACGGGATCCGCTCTTCCTGTGCTGCCCTATTCTACCCCAGCTCATTGTCCTTGTCCTGCCCCTTAGTTTCCTTGTCTTCTTCCTCCTCCTAACTACCATCTTCTACACACCCCCGTTAGAGCATCTTGAGTACTAGCTTGTTTATGTCACTACCCCTGTATCCGAGTTCTCCAGCGTTTGTATAGTGCCTCTTTATTGTCTTTTTGAAGCCTCCCCTGGGCGGGTGTAGCCTGAAGAACGGCTTGATCCCCTTCTCCTCGAGCTTGTGGTAGTGTAGTTCTCCTGCCAGGAGTTTATCAGCTAGCTCGGGTATTCCACCGTATAGGCCTAGGTTTTCTGAAACCCACTCGTCTGTGAGTGGCTTATCGCCGATTATCCTTCCCCTAACTCTCAGGAGCTGTATTAGAGTGTCTCTATCGATCTCTCCCCATGTAGCCCAGTCTTGAACCTTCCTCAGCATTCCCTCTATTCCAGGCAGGCTGCTGTGGTATAGTGCTGCTGCGTATCTCTGCCTCAGCCTTAGTAGGTATAGGGTCTTCTCGATGTCAGGGTTCACATCGACTTGTCCTCTGAGCCTAATAACTAGATATAACGGCATGTGCATCACCTCTTCTAGGACCTGTACCAGTCTAACGGCGTCATGAACCTGTAGGTGTTCCTCAACGCTATGAAGACTGCTCTGGCGAAGTTGTAGCTGGTTCTCGTCTCTCCCTTAGTGAACGTCCACAAGTCCCTTATTCCCGCTAGCCTCAGGACCTTCTTCGCTACCTCTCCTGCCACGAGGCCAGTACCCTTCGGGGCAGGCTTTAGGATCACTTCAACGCTTCCACTCTTTCCTCTGACTGTGAATGGCACGCTGTGGGCTTCTCCACAGGTACACTCCCAGCTTCCACAGCCTCTTCTTACCGGGGTTATGTTTAGCTTCGCGTTCCTCAGTGCCTTGTTGATCGCCTCCCTGAATTGCCTGGCTTTGCCTTTACCGAGGCCTACATAGCCGTCTCCGTTTCCGACTACGACGACCGCCCTGAACCTTGTGACTCTGCCTGCGTCAGTCATCTTCTGGACGATTGTAACGTCTATTACCTCATGCTGTAATTGTTCTCCGATTAGGTAGTCAACGATCTCTGGCTCGAGTAGTGGCAGGTTTCTCCTGAATATCTCCTCTAGACTCGTTATCTTACCTTCGAGTACGAGCCTGCCTACCTTAGTTCTAGGCACCCAGTTCTCCAGGCTTTGCCTCATCATGCTCACTGTTCTACACCTCCAGCCGCGCTCGTGCGGGCGAGCTTGATCTCATACTCCCTCTTAATCTTCTCAACTACTTCGTCAAAGTGATTCGGTAACTCTTCCGGTTTAAAGCCCCTTTCGAGGTACTTTGAGAACTGCCTCTTATACTTCTCAGGATCATTCTTTGCAAGCTCCTCGGCCCAGAGAGCTATATGCTCTCCCCTTATCCTCTCCATCGTCGGCAGGATTTCCTCACTATGGGGTATCTTGAGCCCAGCATCTAGTGCTCCCTTCAAGGCTGCGAATACCCTTGATCCAGGAACGGGGTCTGCTAGGCCTATGTCTAGGACTGCCTCCTCGACTCCGGCCAGTCTGGCTCTGTACCCGGCTAGTAGGCCTGTGAGGTATGCAGCTGGCGTGTTCGATGTGCCTCCTAGCCATCCATACTTCTTGACTAGTTCCCTGCTGTGTGCAACTGCTAGCATCTTGTCTCCTTCTAACCTGGCTTCTCCGAACTGGACTATGATGTATTTGAGCGTTCTCCTAACTATCATCCGGGGCTTGCCGGATTTGATGAGCTTAAGCCTCCTGTAGTAGTTGGTCTTTCCCTCTCTTCTCCTTCTCCAGGGTACCCTGTAACGTGGTCCGTGTCCCATTACCTTCCACCCTCCTTCAATACACCAGCCTCGATCATGTGTCGCCTGAGGTCACTCAAGCTCTTGAACGACCCGCCTTTGGCTAGCCTATAATATCTTCTATAAGTGCTCCTATCGATTACGCCATGGTCCCTTAGCCACCTTAGGTAGCGGCGCATACGCCTGATCCTGTGGATCCATTGCTCCTTCGGGTCGGCTCTGGCCGTAGCGGGACCCTTCCTCTTACCGTAACCCCTCCTGCGGCCCTTCCTCCTCTGTATGTGCCTTTTCAGCCATCTCTCCCTACTGTTACCCTTCTTGGGCTCTATCCTGATTATCCCCCTCTTGACTAGGGCTATGATGTCTCTTCTAGTCACGGCTTGAGAGATCTCCTCTTCATGCTCTGGATCCGGGCTTATCCAGATCCTACTCTCTCCTACTCCGAAGATCTCAGCCGCCAGCCTCCTCTGGAGTCTATAGTCCATATCCTACACCCCTCTGCTAGCCGTTGGCCACCTTGAACCCTCTAGCCCTGGCTTCTCCCACTAGGGCCAGCCTCTTACGGAGTCCCACAGTAGAGGCTATAACAACTATGTGTTTCTCCGGATCCAAACCCTCAAGGTCCCTGACCGAGCTAACCCTGACAGGTACCAGGCCGCTCGGGTGGAGTCCACGTAGCTCTGCCGGCGTACCGTATCCTACCTTGACTATCGGCGGGTATCCCTTTAGCTGGAGCCTCATCTTGCTGTCGTTACCCTTAGGCTTTCTCCAATACTCTCTCCTCTCGAACTTCCAGAACCTCCACGAGAGGTACCTGCGGAATACGGGCTTCTCCCTTCTCTTGGCTAGCTTACGCTGCAGCTTCCTCTTCTCCTTCAATCTAGCCACCACTTCCTCTCTGCTCATGCTTCAGCCACCCCCTTCTCGTAGATGTATATTCCATCCATGAACTTCCTCCTGTCGAACCCGGTTATTTTAGTGGCGAGTTCAATGTTGGCAGCTGTCTGGCCTACTGCCTCGATATCTATTCCCTCTACTATGACATCGCTACCCTTAACTGAGACCTTAACCCCGGGAAGTATCTTGGCGATCCTAGGAGCTTTCTCGCCGAGGAAGTTTGTTATGATGAACTTGTCTCCCTCGATCTTCACGCTTATGGGGAAGTGGCTATATATGATCTTCAGCTTATACCTGTACCCCTTGGTTACACCAATTATCATATTCCTAATGTGTGCAGCAAGTGTGCCCACCATAGCTCTTTTCCTAGCATCTGCAAAGAAGGATTCAACGATCACCTGGTTGTCTTCCTTCCTGATGAAGACTCCCTTAACGGCGGGGAATTCCCTGGTTAGCGTTCCCTTAGGCCCTGTTACAGTTACTTTGAACCCGTCTATGTTCACTTCAACTCCTTCTGGTATCTCTACTGTTTTCTCTACGTGGACGTCTTTTGCCATGCTACCTTCACCTATCCCAGCCTCTTGTACCCCTGTCATTACCCCTTTATAGGCTATTTGTTTCGTAGGAGTAGGGTATTACGAGAGGACAATAATGTTTCCGGTTCAAAAGTAGAATATTAGGAGTTTTATAGTGGTGTTTGGAAAATTATTTCCCTAGTATACGTAGGCTAGGAGTACTCCTCCTATCTTCCTCTTTATTGCCTCTTTATGGCTCATAACTCCCTGGCTAGTCGATAGTATGAGTATTCCAATGTCTCTGCTCGCTAGGTATTTTCTGAGGCTCTCTGGCATAGCGGTTAGCTCTCTATAGCTGACTGGCATCCTTGGCTTAATCACGTTGGTCTTGTTTATTCTACCCAGAAGCTGTACCCTGAACTTACCCCACCTTCCGTCGTCAATGTACTCGAACTCGCCGATGTAGCCTTCCTGTTGTAGGACTCTGAGCACGGCGGCGATTAGCTTTGATGCGGGCATTATGACTGTCTCCTTCTTACCCCTCATCTCAGCGTTCTGGATGGTTGCTAGAGCGTTTGCTAGTGTGTCCAACATGACCATTCCCTTCTCACCTCACCTGTACTTCTTGAAGCCGAGTAGCGGGGCGATTTCCCTGAAGCATTGTCTGCACAGGTATAATCCGTATTTCTGGATTACTGCGTCTCTCGTCCCACACCTCTGGCATCTCTGGGCTCCTCTACCCATGCGTTTGGGTTTGGGCGGTCTTATCTTAGCCATCCAATCGTCACCTCCCTAGATGAATGTGACTCCGAACATTTGGTTTAATAATACCATTGTTTCCTCCTTCGTGACCCTGTGTCTTAATGGTATGTGCTTCTTACGCATCCTCTTCCTCCTGACTATGCGGTGGCCGGGCCTCTCAATGGTTATTATGACGTCCATTCCGAGGATACCGACCTCGGGGTCGTACTTTACTCCTGGGATTAGGATGTGTTCCTCGATTCCAAAGGCTATGTTTCCGAACTCGTCAATACTCTTGGCTTTCAGCCTCTTACCTACAGCTTCGAGAGCCTTCTCTAGGAATTTCAGCGCCTTCTCCCGTCTCAGTGTGACCATGACTGCTATGTTCTCACCCTTCCTAACTCCAAATGCCCTTATGGTTCTCTTTGCCCTCCTGAATACCGGTTTCTGACCTGTTAGCTCCTCAAGTACCTGTGCGGCCTTCTGGAGCCTTTCACCGCTATAGCCTAGGGCTATGTTTACTGTGACCTTTGCAATCCTAGGCTTTCTCATGGGATTCTTCTCCCAATCCTCTAGTATCTGGGATACCTTCTCCGGTTCTATTGGTAAGCTCATGCCCATGCACCCTCCGGTAGACTTATCACAGGCTTATCCCTTCCAATTATGAATACGTATTCAAGGCTTGTCTGGAACCTATTACCATTCTGGTCCTCGATCGTGACTATACTCCTAGTCCTTCCCCAGCCCTTCTGCAGACCAACTAGTCTTCCTACTCTTCCAACGTTTCTTCCAGCAGTGATTATCGCTAACGTGTCCATCTCGAACTTTATGTGATCCTTAATCTCCTGGTCTGGCAGGGTTATGAGCAGGGTATCCATTGTCTTGTATACGTCTTCGACAGGATTCCTGGGGTCCTTCACCCTGATCAGTATGTTTCTACCATCGTGGAGGTTCAATTGTATGTGGCCTCCCGAGACAGTAGTCTTGTTATTGATTCTAACGGGCTTCAGGGAGGCCTCCTCTTTCGGTATCGGGTGGAGCTTGAAGAACTTCACGGGGTAGGGGATGAACCTGTATGCCTCCCCAGTATCCACGATCTCGATTACATCAAACAGGCCGACGGGATACTTGTAGTCTTTCCTAACTCTGCCGTCGATCTTGAAGTGGCCCTCGGCTATTAGCTTCCTTGCCTCGCGACCCGTTTTAGCGTATCCTAGAACGTTTCTCACTATCAATAGTAGTGGAAGACTGAACTCTGCCGGGTGAGGCCCTGGCCTGGGCTTCACGGTCCACTTATACTCCTTTCTGAGTATAGGCCAGAACCTCGGGGCTGCTAGAGCCTTTAGCCTCCTTTGTCCTCCCATTCTAGCCATTACTCTTCACCCTCGCTTGCTTCCTCCTCTTCCTCCTCCTCAACCGGACGAGCTCTCCTCTCAATTATCTTCTTACGCCAATCATCAAGCTTCAAGTCAATAATCTCGACCTTGGAGGGATGTATGGGCCTGAAGACCGGGGTCTTATCAGCCTTCTCTATAACGACTCCATCAATGAATATCCTATACCTCCTAAGGTCTACTCTCACTACTTCGCCTTCAGTACCCCGGAAGTCTCCTCTCACAACCCTAACCTTGTCTCCCTTCCTGACCGGTAGTCTCTTTACACCATACTTTTCGCGTAGCTCTTTACTCAGTGGTGCAGTCATTAGCTTCTGCCTCTTATGGAGTGGAGCGTTGAAGTAGGCCTTCCTCTGCTTCTTGGGCTGCTTGCTTAAGGTTAACCTAGCCATCGCCATTCACCTCATATTATAATCGTCGCTAGCTTAGCGATTCTTGGCCATCTAACAGCTGCTTCCTTAGCTACAGGTCCTCTGATCTCGCTACCCCTCGGTGTACCGTCCTGCGATACTATGACTACAGCGTTGTCCTCGAATGAGACCCATGTTCCATCTGGTCTCCTGAAGGGACGGCGCTGCCTCACTATTACGGCGTATGTGACTTGCCTCCTCATCTGCGGTGTACCCTTCTTTACGGTTACGACTACTAAGTCTCCGACGCCAGCGAATGGTAGTCTTCTTACACGCGTCTTGATTCCTGGCACGTTGATTATCATGACTTCTCTCGCACCGCTGTTATCCGCTACCTTCACGTAGCTCCCAACTTGGAGTCCAGTGTTGACTCCCGTCCTTGAGAGCACGGCCCCGTACTTTTTCTTAGGCACCTTCTACCTCCCTCCGAATATTGCAGTCAAGTGGGGTTTAACTAGACTTCTTTATTCCAAGTACGACGAATTTGACGGTTTTTGATATCGGCCTCGTCTCTCCAATAACCACTCTGTCGCCGGGGTTTATCGATATACAGTCGGGTAGATGGGCGTGTATCTTCTTGCTTCTCCTAGCGTATCTCTTGTATTTTGGATCGTAGTACAGGTACTCGTGCCGGATTACTGCCATCCTCTTGGCCCTAACCTTAACGACAGTTCCCTCTAGGAGTATACCTCTAACCCTCAAGCTGCCGTGCCATGGACAGTTGGGGTCTTCGCATTCTCTCTCGGGTGGGTCTACTCCAGGTATCTTCAGCGCCTTTACAGGCTTAGGTGCAGGCATCTTTCTTACCTCCCCCTCACTATTCTCCGTGCCCTTTCTGGAGGGGAAGCCAATATATGGTCTCCCCTCACTATCGTGGTCTTTCCGCCTGGTAAGGTAACTCGGAATAAACCCCCGGATTTAAGTATTACCAACGTTTTCCGACCAGTATCAACGTGTAAAGTATTCCTAGTCTCCCAGATGATCCTTCCCTTTACCCCGATGAGCCCGGGGTCGGGGTGATTTAGGACCTCGACTTGTAAACCTATTAATTCATGGAAAATAATGTTTTTAGGAGTTATCTTCAAGACTCAACAAACCCTACTCCTTCTCTTTTAGGATTGTGAGTATCCGGGCTATGTTGCGCTTCAACTCCCTTAGCCGCCCGGGGTTCTCCAATACACCCACGGCGGCCTTGTGCCTCAACACTATCAGCTCGGTTCTAAACTCTCTTAACAGCTCCAATAGCTCCTCCTTACTCTTCTCTCTCAGTTCCTGTGCTGAAACCTTATGCTTCGCCACCTTCCTCCACCTCCTCGATTAACTCTTCAAGCTCTGATGGCAGTTCTCCCTCTTCCTCTTCTCCTCTCAGCTGGAGGAGTAGGTCTCTCACCTCTTCCTCCTCCTTTATCCTAATGTAGTCAGCGGGCTTCCCAGGCCTAGCTATCACAACCTTGACTCCTATCACTCCCTTTGGAAGCTTCGCGTGGGCGACCGCCCTGTCCACGAGGACGTCAACGTTATGGCCTGACTTGTAGACTTTGCCTACAGTGTATTTCTCGAACCTCGCCCTCTCGCTGGTGAGCTTACCGCTAATCGTGATCTCCACGCCTATAGCTCCATTGGCCATTATCCTCCTTAACGCGGCGAATGCCACCCTCCTGAAGTGGAATCCTCTCTCAATGTTCCTAGCTATCCTGAAGGCCTGTACCCTCGCGTCTAACTCCGGGTTCTCTGGCTCGCTCACAGTAATCTGTACTCCCTCGAAGCCGAATACCGTCTGGAATATGTTGTGGAGCCTCCTGATAGTCGAGCCTCTCCTCCCTATGATTAGAGCTGGCCTCTCAGCATAGATGTGTATCCTTGTTCCAAGACCGGACTGGGTTACTATGACGCCACTATAACCAGCCTCGTAGAAGTTCTGGGCGAGGTACTCGTCGACACGGGCCCTTATGAGGCCCTGCTGGAGGAATACCCTATGTGTCCTGGTAACCATCTCTCTAATCCACCTCCTCTACAATTATCTCTACATGACTATGTACTCTGTTCTTGGGTGTGGCCCTGCCATAGGCTCGGGGCATCCACCTCTTCAGGACCAGGCCCTTATGGGCCGCGACATGGATTATCTTGAGCCTCTCGATGTCGAGCTGTTTCTGAGCAGCATTATTCTCTACATTGTCGAGTAGCTTCAACATGTATTTGGCGGCCTTAACAGGATACCTGCCTATCGGCCAGCCCCATTTGTCCGCGAGTCCTCTCCTGTGCGCCTGCTTTCCATGAGCCCTCCTGAAGGGCACAGGCTCCTTCAGCTCGATAACTCTTCGAAGGAACTTCTTGGCTTGATCGACCCTCATCCCCTTGATGGCCTCTGCTACCTCTCTCATTATCTTTGGATGGACAGGTACATCCCATATCATAGCCTTTGCAATCCTGCTCTCATCCCTCAGCTTAACACTGTACTTCCATCTCGGCACTACCTACCACCTCACTACTTGCCTATGTGGAGGCTGCTCCTCGTAGCCTTCAGTCCAGGCTCTCCGTGTGTGACTATCTTTGTCGTATGGCTGAACTCTCCCAGGTAGTGGCCTATCATCTCTGGAACGATCCTAACAGGGATGAACTCCTTACCGTTATAGACAGCAATGGTATAGCCAACCATCTCGGGCAGGATTATCATATCTCTTACATGGGTCTTAATGACTGGAGGCCTCTTACCCTTCTTCCAGGCCTCTACTACTTTCGGCCTCAGCTTACGTATCTTCAATAGCAGCTTCTTCTGAGCAGGCGTGAAACCGCGAAGGAGACTCCTCCTCTGCCTAGCTGGTAGAAGCTTCACTAGCTCGTCTAGAGGCATCTCCAGCAGTTCCTCTAGCTTCTTCCCTCTGTACCTGAACCTCGACCATTCTGGCGGGAACTCTATGTCTTTAGCCACCCTTGTAACCCCCCAATAGCGCGAGCACTGCCGGCTTTATAGGTCTTCTCCCCAGACTCATAGGAGCTTGCATTCGAGTTTTAATACGATTCCCTCAGCTCCTGAGGAGTATCCTCAGTAGGTGCTGGGCGGCCTTCCTGGGTGTAGATGCAAGGATTACCTTGCCACCGCTCTCCTCTACGAGACGCCTCGTGTATTCATCATGGCTCTTCGGGACTATGAACACGATCCTCTTACCAGACCTGACTAGAGCGTGGACTACGGTGTCCACTGGCTCATCTATAACAGTCTGCCGCAGATCCGTAATCACAACTATCTTCTTAACACCGGGTATCGACGCTTCCCTTAACGCCTTCGATATGTTGGTGTATCCCTTGAACTCCGCCTCAAATAGAGCCCGGACGAACTCCCTCTTAGTGAAGGGTCCCTCGTAGACCCTTGTGTAGTGGCTGAACATTACTAGCCTCTGGAGATGTCTTGGGAAGAGGCTCGCCACAGCCAATGCCCAAGTAGAGTACTCCACCATTGACCCGCTAACGTCGAGGGCAAGCGTTAACCTAGCGGTCCTCCTCCTCTTCATGTAGACTATTGGTTGGGGAGAGTGCCTGATAGTTCCATAGATGCTACGCCTCACATCAATACGGCCTGGAGGCGTGTGTGTATGGTACCTCTCTCGTAGGAGTCTGAGCCCCTCCCTGGTGGAGAGCCTGTTCAGTATCTGTTCAGCCGCGTATAGTATGATCTTCTGCCACTCTGGCGATGACCTACCATATATGTCCTTGAGGAGTCTCAGCTTCGCAGTATAATCCAATCCACGCAGTGCATCTCCTATGAGGTGGGGGTCGGCGGCTTCATCGAGCGAGGAAACGAGCCTCACAATAGCCGAGGCTTCATGTATCATGGACAAGATGCTTGACTCATCCACAATGTTAGAGGACCGGGTCCCCCTACTACCCTCACTGATTGATTGGAGCTTGGCCATTGCCCTATCAATGTAGTACTTGGCCATATCCGCGCGGCCCTCTTCACGCGTCTGAGCGTACTTCAACGCCTCCCTAACGCCCTTCGCAGCCTCAACCGCGGCCTCCAGTAGAGGGTCCCTCAACTTCCTGATGGAGTTCTTACCTAGAGCCCAGAAGAGCCTGGGGTTAACGCTCTGCAATACTCTAGTAGCCTCCTCTCCTGTCAGTGAATTCATCTTCTTCGATAGCAGTCTTCCCCCAGTCTCTGGATCCAGGGTGTTAGCTAATTCGACTATGTCGTCGGCGCTTAGCTTCTCTGGGTCAAGCTTAGAGTAACTCGCCAGCTTCCTCCTAAGTATCGGTGTGAAGAACCCGGCTTCCTCAAGCAACTCTGCAACTTCATCAGGCCTGTTCACCCTCTCTCCCGCATTTATACGGCGGGCGAATTCCTCGGCGACCAGCTCGCGGGTAAGCTTGTCATGCTTCTTCCTAGCAGCGGCTGCTAGATTGAGGAGCGTTCGCTCACTGAGCTTCTCCAACTGTCTAGTATCAGGCCTTAACCCTGCCTCTACAGCTGTTAGGAGATCGTCCCAGTTCTTCCTCATCATAGCCTTAGACGCTTGATCTAGGCTCTCATACCCGTCTCTCGCAATAGACCAGGCGAGCTTCTCCAGCTCATGTAATGGGAGGATCCTCTCGTTCCCCGGCTTACCCCTTATGGCTCCAATGTTGCGTAGCTTGGTGTAGGAGGCGAGCGCTAGCCTCCTCTCCTTCCCACTCTTCCTCCGGGTGATTTTCTTCCTTGATACCCTGTCGCCTGGCTTAGCCCCCATTGCCTCCATAGCAGCCCTAATCTCCCTAGTTATCCTCTCAGCCCTCTCCCTAACTCCTCTACCAGCCAGCTCTTTAGCAATGAGATCCTCGAGGAGGTCCAGGGGGACCCTTATCGTTGTAAATGACGCGGCAAGTATCGATGCAAGGTCACTCCTGGTGAGGGACCCGGTGAGGGCTCGGTAGGATTCTGCCAGTTCAGCGGCCTTGACGAGTTCAGCGGTTGAAACCCGTTTGCCAGCCTCTCTAAGCTTTAATCCTACTCCAAGGATCACGTTGACTAACTCCTCGGAGGAGATCGTCAAGGCTCGACACCAAAATGCTTGCTAACTACCTCCCTCACCTCGTCCTCATCCTCTACCCTCTTAGCAAGTACGGGCATGCTTGTCTCTACAACATCGTTTATGCTTACAACATCTGAGCCCCTTAAGCGTGCTAGTTCCTGGGCCATTCTAGCCCAAAGCACTGCCTCGGCTGTGCCTGGCTTGTGCTGTATCCCGGTCTTCCTGAGAGCGTTGATGGTATCGAGGATCATGTTTGTTATATTGGTGGGGATCCTCGGCCTTGACCCGGCTCTCAGACGTATTATCTTAGCCTCAACATCCCTTGGTGGATAGTTGAAGTCTACCCTGACTACCCTCCTCAGGAAGGCGTCGCTCAGCTCGTTCTGAGCGATATCTTCCGGGTTGCTAGTGAATATGATTTGGAAGCCATAGCCTCTGGCCTTGAACATCCTCCTAAGCTCGGGTACGATTATCCTCCTCTTATCGGATATGTCTAGGAGGAGGTTCTGGAAATCCTCGTTACTCCGCCTTATCTCGTCCACTAGCACCCCGGTATCAAGTATTATAGCTGCTAGTAGGGGTCTCGGTATGAAGCTCTCCTCGTTGAAGCCCTTCCTGAGCGCCATGATGGGGTGGAAGTCGCCTATGACCTTATACTCGTCATAGTTCTCACTGCATGGTAGTATGAATGGCCTCTTACCGCTCCAGAGCTCTAGGAGGGCCTCGCCGACCTCCGTCTTACCA
Source organism: Thermoproteota archaeon (assembly GCA_013152575.1). GTDB lineage: Archaea > Thermoproteota > Thermoprotei_A > Sulfolobales > Acidilobaceae > Thermodiscus. Next base: position 24,905 of record JAADGB010000024.1, read on the forward strand.
GTACCCGGGGGTCCCTCGAAGAGGACTGGTCTGGAGGCCATGAAGGCGGCGAAGGTTACGGCTACTATCCGCTTGTCCACGACGAGCTTATACCTCTTCTCGAGTAGCTCGACTGCCCTGAAGGGGTCCCTCACTGGCTGGGTTAGGTCGCTCTTGACCGCTTCCCCGTATATTTCATGTACTAGCCTCTCGATGGCACTAGCCTCTTGCATCTCGAATTAGCCCCTCTCCAGAATCACTGTAAGGGTTCATGTAGGCCTAATTACGGGCTTGGTTGGTGCTAGATGAAGGACTCGTCTATGTGCGTGCCTTCAAGCCAGCTACCAGGCTCGTATAGTTCCCCGCCAACCTCTTCCTCATCAACGTCGAGCTGGAAGCACACGTCTCTGAATGGGCACTTTGCACATTTCCTAGGGCTCCTTTTCGCATAGGGGAGTATTCCATGCTCTCTAACCATGACTATCTCATCGATTAACCTGAGGAGCATTGTGACTTTCTCCTCGTCTAGCCTTGAAGCCCTACTCCGGTACAGGTATTCTATGCGTATTGAGGCGTTCTTCACGCCGAGTAGCCTGGCGAGCATGAAGGCATAGGCGCTCGCCTGAGCTGAGTCGCTGACCCATACACCCTTTGAGGGACCCTTACCACTCTTCCTCTCGATGACCAGGATCTCATCGCCCTTTACCTCGTAGGAGTCGGGTCTTCCCCGCAGGACGATGTTGGATCCAACGGTTACCTCTATTCTATCCTCGAGGACACGTCCGCGGACCCTGTCAGGGACCCCCTTTATACCGTGATATATCCTCCCGAGGAGTAGGCGTATCCTCTCCTTTATGGTCAGCCGTCTCCCCATGTGTACGTGGAAGAAGTAGTATCTAGGGCAGTATGTGTACTCGTGGAGCTCGCTCGGATATACTATTACTTTCCTAGTCTCCCCAGGCATGCCAGCTTCACTTCGTTGTATCGATCCAGTCAACCTTCACGTACATCGAGCCTATTAGGCTACGTATGAGGTCCCTTATCTCGTCCTCTAAACCGGGTGACTCGAGGAGGAGCTCCAGGTATCTGAAGTCGGGGTGTAGCCTGGACTTATGGTCTACAATCTCTGCTCCATACTTCTCCTTCAACGTGTTCTTGACCTTCTCGTGTAGCTCGTCGTCGAACGTGTTGTAGTATATCCTGTAGAGCCTCTTCACGCCTGGCACCCAGAGGATTGTTACCATAAACCGGGATTTTATAGTGGTGGCTCCACCCAGCCGACTGTATCCTTCGTACTATCTTCTTTAAATCTCTCAAAACACGTTATTAGTGATATGGAAGTGGGGGTTTAGTGGGCATGAGATTGACTTCCCTCGCGAAGGTGGACTCTAAGGGTAGGGTAACGATCCCTCAGACCATGAGAGAGGCGCTCGACATCGAGCCAGGCATGCTAGTCGTACTACTGGCCGACCTAGACCGTCGAGAGATAATTATATCGCCTATATCGGCCTCGAGCAAGAACATCTACGAGCTAGAAGTAGAACTCCTGGATAAGCCGGGAGCCCTAGCTATGCTGACCCAGAAGCTAGCTGAGTTGAACGTTGACATAGTCGCAACCAGGTGTGCATCCATTGCTCGCGGAGAGAGTGGTAGCTGTACAGTGATAGTGGACTTGTCTAAATCCACTCTAGGCGTAGAGGAGCTGAGGAGGAAGCTCGAGGAGCTCGAGGTCGTAACGCTGGTAAGGGTAAAGGGTTTTGAGACCACGGTGTAACGGGTATAGGACTCCAAGGGTAAGGGAGTGTCGCTCGGCTTCAAGCTGACGAGGCATTCGAGACTCATTCTTTACCCGGGTCTAGCCACGGCTATAGACGCTGTATCGGTCCTTGTTGTGAGTAATGGAGAAGCGGTCTTGATCGATAGCGGTAGCGGTCTCGACGAGTCTCTTGAGGCTATTGCTCTATCACTGGCCTCTCTCGGGTATCCTGATGAGCTAAACGTTAAGCTAGTCGTCAACACACACGGCCATATTATGAATGCTGGTGGGGACTGGTGGGCCCATGATGTTTTGAAGGCAACGATAGCCGCTAGGCCTCCTGACTCGAAGTGGATCGAGTCAGGGGACCCTGAGCATACAGGCGCGTCTGAGCTTGGATTGAGCTTCAGAGGGACCCCCGTCGGCCTCGTCATCACGCGCGAATCAGTGGAGATACCGGTGGGTGATGTCACTATAGAGGTCTTTCATACCCCTGGGCATACGCCTGGTAGTCAGTCAGTTTACCTCGAGGATGATCTCAGGCTGGTTGTCATAGGAGACTCGTTGGCCAGCCTCTCGGCAAAATGGGGTTCGAGCGAGGAGGATTGGTGGAGGAGTCTTGAGAAGATCAAGGAGAGGGACCCCGAGGTTATCTGCGACAGTATTAAATGCTATATTAAAGAGGCTGCACGCAATTATCTAGAACTGGTTGAGAGGGAGGGACCCTCTCGTCTTGAAGAGGATTAGGGTAGGTACGTGCGGGTTCTCCAAGTCGAGGAAGGCTATCTACAGGGATCTAGACGTAGTAGAGATCCAACAGACCTTCTATGATCCGAGGGTCGGCGACTTCCTCGAGAGGATTAGGGGTGAGGCTCCCAGCGGGTTCGAATTCACGGTTAAGGCCTGGATGCTAGTAACACATCAGTATAATAGTAAGCTGTGGAGGAGGCTCAAGTCGCCAGTGCCAGGCGGGAAGGACGACTATGGCTTCTTCAAGGACAATGAAATCGTGAGGTGGGCTTGGGAGGAGACGGTTAGAGCGGCTGAAATCGTTGGAGCTAAGATAATCGTCTTACAGACGCCAGCTAGCTTTAAGCCCACCGAGGAGAACCTTGCGAGGCTAGAGGCGTTCCTGGGCAAATACTGGCCTGATGGATACTTGCTTGCCTGGGAGCCTAGAGGAGAGTGGTGGGGTCAAGCGGATCTCCTAGCTAGGCTCTCGAGGGAATACGGGCTCATTATAGCGGGAGACGTGTTAAGGGGTAGACTCCCGCCCCAGGGCCAAGAGTTACTGTACACTAGGCTTCATGGCCTGGGCGGGGGAGAGGTGAATTACAGGTACAAGTATAGTGATGAGGATCTACTCCGCCTCAAAGAGATAGTAGAGGAAGGCGGTTGGAGGGAGTCCTACGTGTTATTCAACAACATCTACTCCTACGATGATGCTGTAAGGTTCAAGCAATTGATCTCCGGCCTCCACAGCAAATAAACCCTGCGAGACTAACAAGATAATAATGCCGGACCCGGGAGCCGCGGGAATCGCGGCGGGCGACACGCACAAATCCCGGGCCCGCTTGGTAGACCGCGGTGAGGAATGACGGCGTCTCAAGGTGACAATAATGGCTAGAAACACGCTGGGATGGTATAGATGCGACTTCTGTGGTAGGAAGACGACAGTCTACGAATGCAGGTATAATGGGAGGAACGTCCTCATATGCCCATATTGCATAATCGCCTTGTGGAACACTAAAGGATTCTATTGCAGGGCTCCGATAGTCCACTTACTCGGCAAGATTTCTCCTCCAAGTAAGTGGACTGAGGCGGATAAGATAATCTCGTCTCTCGATACGAGGCTCAAAACCAGTGGTGGAAGGGGTAAGACGGGGTCTAGCCGAGGGCGGGCGCGACGTAAATGACTAGCTTCTCAGTGTTCTGGAAGGTGAATGTAGCTTTCAGTGGATAGTTTGACTCGAATTCTACCGAGACGCTCTCCGCGGCCCCGGTTGGCTTGGTGAGCGCTTGCAGGCTGTTAATGGTATAGGTTGACGTCGATTCCTCTACTACGCTGAGGCTTAGTAAGGGGTCTCCATCCCTCATGATCCACTCATACTCTTTTTCTTCTCCCGAAGCGATTACACGAACCTCTTCCTCGTTGGCTCTCAACTCTAGGACGTCGCCGACTATCTTAGCGTCCTGTATCATGTTCTTGAAGTCCTCGGCTATGAGTGTAAACCTAGCCTTACCCTCCATCTTAGGCTCCTTTACCTCCCTGTGTTCTAACACCATGGCTGGGAGATAGAATGTACGTGTTATGCCAGTCTTCCTATCCTCTAAGAGTACTTTGAGTAGGTCGCTACCCGGTTCATACTCGAGTATTAGGGTATCGTTCCTAGTAGCCCTCCTGACAATCTTGTTAAGTTCATCGGTCCTAACACGTAGGACGACCTCCTCGTCAACGGTGTACTCGTCGAAGGCTGTTATTGGAGCTCTGAGAACCGCTAGACTGGTCTTATCTGGGCTCATGAGATATGCGATGAGACCGTCCAATGAGAATATCAGGTCGCCTTCATCGTTTATCTTTGCTAGTGTCTGCGTGATGTACTTGAACT
>JAADGB010000025.1 GCA_013152575.1 Thermoproteota archaeon
CATGGAAGAAGGTAGCGAAGGAGTACATCGATACGATCCGGGCATGGTTAGGCGTGAGGGGAAGCTACACGCGATATCAAGACTGATAAGGATAGAACACACAATCTTCAGCCTCCCCTATGCATACCTAGGAGCACTGCTAGCAACCAAGCACCTCCTACTCCGGGAAATAATATTGATCTTCCTCTCAGTTCTAGGTCTAAGAACCGCAGCAATGGCGTATAACAACATCGCGGATCTTCCAATCGATAGGCTAAACCCGAGGAGTTCGAGGAGACCCCTAGTATCAGGCGCATTAACCGTTAAGGAAGCATGGATAATCGTGATAGCGGGCTCACTGATCTACTACATATCAGCGGCCTTACTGAATTGGTACGCATTCCTACTAAGCCCACTCCTATGGATAATCGCCATAACATACCCCTATGCAAAGAGAATCCATCCCGTGCCACACATCCATCTAGGCCTCACTCTAGGGCTAGTCGTGTTCGGCGGCACAGTCGCGGCTATAGGCGACGAGGTAAGAAGCCTCACAGAGCTCACCATACAGATTCCATGGGGACTTGTCATAGCCGTAACCATGTGGGTTGCAGGCTTCGACATACTATACAGTATAATGGATTATGAATTCGACGTTAAGCATAACCTGGGAAGCATACCTGCATGGCTCGGCATTAATGCCGCCAGAAAGGTGGCAATAGTCTTCCACATAGTCTTCCTAGCGTTACTCCTATACACCATTGAAAAGTACTCTCTAGGCCTCATAGCCGAGGCCACATTCATGCTAACAGCGATCCTAATCCTATTACAACACTATATCGTGGCTCGAGAGGGCCTCAAAGGGATACCAGTAGCCTTCAACATTAACTTAGCAATAGGATTAATCGTTGGACTAGGATTCTCAATCGACCTTATACTAGGCTAGAATGAGGGCTTATACTCTAACTCAACATAGAGATAGGACTCCCGCCTCCCCCTAACCCTTCGATTATCAATCTCCCAGGCAACTATCCTAACCGAGGGTCCCAACCTCTCCTTTAAACTCGCGACGACGTCTGCTAGTTTACACACGTCCCGGCCATATGCTATAAGCCCTATTCTCTCCATACCCCTATTGAAGTCAACTATCACCTGGAGTGTATACTCCATGGTATTGCCGCGACGTCCTATCGTTATCTTAGGGACCCCTCGGCTCCTCATCTACTCCACCCTACGCGTTGCCTTTCTAGAGTATAACGCGAGGAGTAAATAATAGTCAAGCCACCTAAAAGTCCTCAACGCATCAAAGACATCAACTTCTTAAAGAACTCGCTACTCTTACCATGATAGCTAAGGGTAGCTATACCCGAGTACCTGTTTCTCTCCAGGTTCACGTTGATCAGTTTACCACCATTCCTTAGAGTTATGAGGGGCATGCTACCTGCCGGCTCCACTACACCACTAGTACCAACTATGACCACCAGATCGGCCTTGGAGAACTCCTTATAAGCTGTGTATAATGCGTCGCTTGGCAAGGGCTCTCCAAACCATACAACGTCGGGTCTTGCTAGAGCATTGCACTTCGGACACCTTAGGGGCAACTCCTCCTCTGATGGTTGCCTTTCTATCCGCCACTTGTAGCCGCACTCGGTGCAACGGGCCCTCACTATAGAGCCGTGGAGTTCGATAACGTTCTTTGACCCGGCTCTTTGATGCAAGCCATCCACGTTCTGAGTGACTACAGCCTTCACAATACCCATTTCTTCCAGCTCCGCTATAGCCCTGTGGGCTATCGTTGGCTGGGCTCTTAGAACAAGTCCGATACGCCAAGCATACCACTTCCAGACACGTAACGGGTTTGCGGCAAAGGCTGCTGGAGTCGCTAGTTCCTCGGGCCTATACTTGTTCCATAGGCCGTCCTTGCCTCGAAATGTAGGAATACCTGCCTCTGCAGAGATACCCGAGCCTGTGAATACGACCGCGTACTTCGATTCTCTAAGAAGCCTGGAGGCCTCCCTAGCTATACTATCGAGGCTTGACATGGCTATACACCAGGCGCCTCAGCTTCCGGCGCACTCCCCATGGATTTCGGTGACGAGGTTGGTCTTCATCGGCGCCTGTGTATCATATAACTCAGTAGTTATAAGGTTAATATGTTAGTTCGGGGTCTGTGACGTCATATTCACCCTTTCCAGGCGGTTCAGGCGCCTCTGGCCCTTCGGGGCAGCCCTTCCCATGCCTAATCGGTTTATCTATAGTGCTCAATAAAACTACCCTGCTAGCCTTTACTTCGCCTATAACCTTGTAACCAGTCAGTTCAGCTAGCTTCCACGCGAACGCTCTGACCTCCTCGTGCCTCGGCATGTTGCTCTTACTTAGCCTCTCCCTGCTGGCACCCACCCACATGTATGCTTTTACTTCGACATACGTTGGCTGCCCTATCTTAATCATATCCGCGAAACCCTTTAGCGCGTCCTGACCGTCATTGAAGTTCTTTACCAGGGTGATTCTCAAGGCTGTGGGGCTTGAGAAGCTGGGTAGGATGCTTAAGGTTTCCATTGTTAGCTCCCATCCTCTCGGCACGAGTGGCCTGTTGAAGTAGTTATAGCTCTTCTTGTCCCATGCCTCCACGCTAAGGTATAGCTGGCTGGGTTCCTCGTTTAGGTTGCCAAGTACATCTGGTCTTATACCCCTCGTGACCACGAACGTCGTCATCCCTCTCCTGTGTATCTCCCTTATGAGATCTTCTAGTAACTCGTATAGCGTCGGCTCGCCTGTGAGGCTCATAGTCACATGAACCGGGTTCATTGCTTCCTCAATTAGTTTTGGGTCCGCCTTAGGATGGCCCTTGTATCCGCTGATTATCCTCCTGTACTCTCTTATTAGGCCGTCGACTATCTCTTTGGGATCGTCGGCGAAAGGCATCTTCGTCTCATCAACGTCTATTCCAACGTCTTGGGGGCGTATTCTCCAGCAGTGTAGACATGCATTCCAGCACCAGAAGGCGGCTGGGCTCATCTGGATGTCTCTGTGGCTTTCGATGCCGTAGAACTTACACTTGTAACAGTATCTATTCTCCACTAATGCTGTATGAGTCCAGTAGCATTTCTTTACAACTGTGTGTCTCCCTACGAAGTGGTACTTTTGCTTGGCCATGATTTCTCCTAACGGCTTGTACGGGTCTGGTATCCTGTTGACGGCATCGCTTAGCCGTAGGTTAGACATCACCATATCCCCTGCTTCTCGAATATAGGAGTTGATCCAGGGCTATTAACGCTGAAATATAGTGCCCTTAACCTGTACCTCCGAGGGCTTGTACCAGCCCTTCTCAACTAGGTAGTTATAGGCGCTGTAAGCGGCTACGGCGCCCATTGCAGCCGCGGTAACTACTTGTCTGAATCCAAGCCACTGGCTGGTACAGTCGCCAGCGGCGAAGACTCCCTCGATGTTGGTTCTCATCCACTCATCCACCTTTATGTAACCAGTCTGGTCTGTCTCAAGGCCTAGCTTCTGGAACCATTCCTTAGGGGGTTCGAAGCCTATTTCGATGAATATACCGTCAACCTTGAGCTCCTTTACTTCGCCTGTATTCTTGTTCTTTACTACCACGGATTCGACCGATTCTTTTCCTTTGATCTCTGTAACTATGCTGTCTAGGACGAACTCTATGTTTGGCTTCGATTTGGCGACTTCGACGAAGAAGGGTTTTGCTCTGAACTGCGATCTCCTATGTACCAGGTAGACCTTCTTTACGTAGCCGCTCAGGAGGATGGCTCCTTCGAATGCTGCGTCTCCTCCTCCAACGACTACTACGGCGTCTTTGCCCGCGTAGAAGGGCGCGTCGCATACGCTGCAGTAACTCACTCCTCTCCCGGCAAGCTCCTTTTCGCCTGGTACACCTAGTTTTCTTCTAACCGATCCCACAGCCATGATTATTGTCTTAGCGATGACCTCGAGGCCTCTCTTTCCCTTTACCTTGAATCGTCCATCGGGAAGCCTGGTCCACTCGGTTACTTCTTCGGGATGGTATATTGTTGCATTGAACATCTCGGCATGCTGTTTGAATTTATTGACTAGATCGGATGCCCTAATCTTGCCTAGGCCCGGATAGTCGTCGACAGCGTCTGTTAAGTTGAGCTGGCCGCCAATCTCCTTAGCTACAACGAGGGACTTCAACAGGAATCTCTGTGTGTAGATCGCGGCGCTTAGACCCGCGGGTCCACCGCCGATTATCACTACATCGTATTCTTCTCCTTTTGGAATCTTCTTTGCCATTCTTAGACGTAGTGCCATTTCCTTGCTCACCAAATCATATCGGTGTTGCGAAGAAGGGGTTATAGTTGTGATATATGTAGAGTGGTATGTGAAAATAGTGATATCGAATTCGAATGAATGGGATCCCGGGAACTGGTTGGCGTGTCAATTCTTCCTAGTTTGATTCATAATAAAAATATTATAGTAAATAATAATTATAACGGCTGGTAGCTCTTTGGAACCGTGTGTCTAACCCTTGCCTGATAAGTCAACAACGCTTGATACAATGTCTTATCACAGTAGTCATCCTCCGGCATTAGTCCAGATTCGATGGCTGAAGCGAGACCGTCGAGTTCACCAGCCATGCGATATGTCCTCAGGCTAGATAATGCCATGGCCACTATTACTAGTAAGAAGATTAATGCGAATATCAGGAGGAACATGTTGAAGGGACCCGTGGTGCCCGGCGTTGGCCCTAGCGTTAGGATTTGGATGAAAATGAAGGCTGATATTATCCCGAATACCGCGACGAAGACTATAGCGAATATTGCCGAACGCCTGAGATAAGATGCTGCACTTCTAGAAGCTAGGGCTGCTGCAGCCCGGTCACAAGGCATCTTAACCATATGTAGGTAGTATTCGGGCCTCCAGCCACGCCTATAGTAGGTGGGTGGAGGGCTCCCGGCTATGCTCATGCATGACTCCCCTGTTTTATGATGAATTATACCATTATACTATAATTGATGATCCATCATTGATCATTGATATCACCAATTACTGGGTGGTCAGATCTTAAAGGTCTCCTCATCGCCTGGCGACGGCTTGGAGAGTACGGCCCTCTTCATCCCAAGACACTTTTCCCGCCTAGTATCTATGTATCCCGAACTAATTAGTTCAAGGAACTCCAACGGATCAACGACACTTATCTTAATCGAAGTTTCGCCTGTCTCGAGTTTGAGTGCTCCGATTCTCTTCAACCTCTTTATAATATTCCTCGCTGTTTTCCTAGAAGTACATAGTTCTCTTACGAGGAAATCTATCGCCTCTCCATATTCGCGGATATCGGACTTGTAAAGCAGTATGTAGGCGGCGATCTCCCTCTTTTTCAGTACCGGCATCTCCTACCACCGCGGGCTCATTGTCTAGGTCGGTGCTCCTCATCCCTAGAGGTCAGTGTAGGGTAGCTAACTCATCGCCCATAGCATGAAGTGTAGAGAGTGGTTATATATTCAAGAAATTCGACCACGTCGCCGTCAACTATGCTAGTGCAGTATGTGCCATCGTCCCTGACGCCTAACACGGGTATACCGTTAAGATCGACAAGCGGTAGGCATTGGGATATTGCACCTGCTATTTTGAAGGTCCCCTTAACCCCGTTCACCGCCATAGCTATGGGGTCACTGTAGTCTACGGCTGTTAAACGCCCGTCAACCACTCTAGTCTCACCACCCATCACTATTGCCAGTTCCTTCTTCTCCCCGGATCCAACCTTGCATCCATCGATCCATTCAGGGCGAGTTAGTATTGGTCCCTCTACTCCCGAGGCAGGGCTGAGGATCAGAGAGCCTATAGACAAGCTTATTCTCATCGTTCTCAGATCTCTTCTCACAGTCACGATACTTGGCTTTGTCACAAGGTAGGTTTCACTCTCAAATGCTATATTCATGAGATTCCTGTATCCGACCTTCTCTATGGATGGCCTGTCTAGCACTATCCAGCCCGGATCGACTCTTGGCAACCACTAATCCCCGCATATTTCGATCCCGCTAGAAACTATATTCTTCGTCTTCTCCCCTCTATGAATTGGGCCGATGAAGAGACGTGTAAGGACCGACACAGGGACATGGAGAATAACCAGGCTGATGAGGCCCGGATCCCCGCGGAGTAGTATTAACGTAGTATTAACATGGACTAATTAGAAACACTACACTTCTAGTTAAAGCATGGTTTTCGTAGGCGATGTGTATGGCTCGGCTAGTCTTAGTTGAGGGGATGGGTCCTCTCAGATTCAAGCTTGAGGACGGATCAACGATCTCCATATGTACATGTGGACTTTCGAAAACCTTCCCATTATGCAGTGGAAAACATGTCATGATACAGGATGAAGACCCTGAATCCGTCTACCTTTACGATGATGGTTACAATAGGCTGGGAGTAGTGGATCGAATAACAACGCTTGATGCAAAGAAAATATCTCCTACAATAATTAAAAAATTAAGATATACTCGGGGCCAGGTCTAGGTTTTGAGGAATTTAGAAGTATAGGGGCTCTCTCCAGGCGCTCTCCGTCTGAAGTGGCCGCTAGGCTTACCCGTTAAAAGTTCCTCGAACCAAGCCTCATGCTCTATTTCCTCGTGTAATATCGCGAGGGCTAAGTCACTAGTTCTATGATCTCTGCCCTGCACGTATTCCAGTATCTCAGTGTATACTCCTACCGCGCATCTCTCCGCGTCTAGCAGAACCTTTAGTAGGTTTTCGATCGTTGGATTGTCAGGTAACTTGGCGTCTGAGCACGACGCAATACTTGAGAATTCCCTTATGTCGTTTGGTAGTTGGCCTCCTAACTCGTATATCCTGATGACTAGTGCTTCGAAGTGATTCCTATCTTCAATCCTAGCATCCTCTACGATCTCCTTTATTGCCTCTCCCTCGAGGCCTGCGGCATTCATTCTCAGGATAGTGTAATAGTAGTATGTTGTGAATTCAGCGGCTGCGGCTCTTACTAGAAGGTCT
>JAADGB010000026.1 GCA_013152575.1 Thermoproteota archaeon
CAATCCTCGTTAGCAGGGCCCGATCGAGTCCTAGGCATTTAGAGGCCATCTTATCCGCAAGCTTATTGCGCCCCGTGAATAGGCAAGCCGTGAGCTTCTCGAAACACTCGTCGCCCTCCCTCCACTCCCTAACCCTCTCTAGGAATACTATAGAGCCGTGGACGTCGGGGCGGGGATAGAACCATTCTCGGGGGAGGCGTGCAACCTCAGTAACCCTAAAGTACCTTTTAACGAGGAGAGTCAGCCTACCGTAATCCTGGGAGCCCGGCTCGGCTAACACTCTCTTCGCAACCTCCAACTGTAGGCCCAAGAGAGCCTTCGAGATATGATTATTCCTTGCAGATGCTGAGATTATCCTTGAAGATTCACTATAGGGAGTGTTCGAGTAATAGCCTGGTATCTTAGCATACGATAGGAACCGTACACCATCTCCCAGCACAATCGAGGAACCAGTATCTTGAAGGAGGCTGGCAGCTACTGCTGCTAGCTCGCTGTCAACCTCCACCCCTATAACTCCTCCTACTCTCCTAGCGACATAGTAGGTGAGGTGGCCGGGACCAGTCCCTATCTCCGCCACGGGATAACCTAGTAGACCGGCGACCTTCTCGGAGAACACCTCTATGCCTCTCTTGTTTACTAGGAAGACCTGGCCAAGCCTGGGATTAGGCCTCCTCCCAAGCAGGGAGAACAAGTGCTTGATCCAGGAGTAAAGATTTGTAGGATTGTCGGGGAGGGTTGGGTACTTCATCTCCTAAACCTTACTCTCTCCTTCTCGATCCTATCGAAGTAGTCGAGAAATGGCGCGTCGGGGGTTGGAGGCTTGATAAACAAGTAGTATTTCGCCTCGCCCTTGATCTCCTCCAATATCTTCTCTGTAAGGGCCTCAACGGGGTCCGTCTTCAACACCTTCTTAACCTCTTCAAGCGACCTGAAGGGCCTCTGGCTCCTAATTCTCAAGAGTGACATTAGCGTCCTCTTGCCAACACCCTTCAGTAACGCTAGACTGTGCAGACGTATGTTGATCGGCTGGGCTATGTTGAAGAATGTGACGAAGTCGAACTCCCTCTTCTTAATAATCCTAGTTATGGCCTCCTCAAGGTTCCTCTTAGCAAGATCCGATAACTCGTCATAGCGTAAGGGCCTCCTCGGCACAACCACAATCTTCTCGGGCAGATTCTTCTCCTGGGCCACACTCTTCAACGCTTCAGGCCTATCCAACACTATTATTCTGGGGTCAGCAGCCTCAAGATCCATCCTGAGAATCTCTACCAGCTCCTTATCCCTATAGTTTAGGGGAAGACAGTAGATTCTACGATCAGCGCCGGGCAGGCAGGCTAGGAGTGCAGTCACCCTCCTCGGCCTAGGAGATCGTGGGCTAGGTGGTAATACAACGGTTCTGGGAACCTCCCTTGCAAGCGTAACCTCCTCTAACAGGTCAACCTCCTCCAGAGGGACACCATCGGCTAGGGTGAGCCTACGAGTCCCGACAACCTGGGCTATGGGAGTCTCCCTATGCTCTCTATGAGGGTCTGCATAGTACCCGGTAGGCATGTAGTCGAGTACGAGGGCTGTCCTCTCAAGCTCAGCTGGATGCGGCTCGGGCCTAGCAGGCCTCCTCGGATCTCTAAGCTGCCTCGTCATCGGCGTACCACCCTCAGCCCACTCTAATCAATACACTGGGGGAGTAATGAATGTGAGGATTTTCCCCATTTTACGATTATTCTTCAGGAAACGTTGAGTTACAATAATCTGTTATCGAGTCTAGAATCTTACTAACTAGTTCCTCGTCGTAAACGAACTCCTTCTTCATAGATAGAATGCTTCTAACCTCGCCTGGATCAGATGGGCATATATTCGCTACGACAACCGCGAGGTCCTCGTCGAGGCCGAGCTCGACGAGCTTCTTAACAGTCTCCCTGGCCTTCTCGGGATCCTTGTCACCGAATAGCCTGAGGTAGTTCAGAGTCTTATCTACGGTGATTATGATGCCGAACTCCTTCTCCCTAACCCTCTTCTCTAGGAGCTCCCGCGCTTCGGAGTAGGTGACGTATTTCTCCTTGATTATCTTACGCTCCAACGCTTATACACCCGGCCCTTGAAGATTATGTGGGGTTGGCTTCTATTAGGCCTTTAATGGTCTGATGTGTTCTGGCGTTACTATTAGGAGCTTCTTCTTCCTACCCAGATATACTTCTACCTCGTAGGCCCTACCCCTCTTGCCGACGATCGTGCCAGTTAACCCGTGGAACCTCCTATGGGGCATTGCATAGTGGAAGGATGGGTCTATCTTTATCGCGACCTTGTCCCCGATCTTGTATGGGTATAGTAGCACGCTTAGCTTGGGTATTGCTCCCTTCTCGCGCACCTTCTTCCTCAGTAGCTTCCTCGTCCTATGCCTGTATCCTCTCGGCGGCTTAACCATACCTACTCAACCCCATACTCCTACCAGCTTATGCTCCGGGTTTTAAAGTAGAGGGTTCTATACTAGGGTGTTCCACGTGGACTACATCTAGTTCAACGCATTCAGCTGCGATGCCGAGCACCTCTGAGAAGCTGGGAGTGGTCCTGCCCCCATCACCCGAGACTAGCTCCTTAACATATAGGCCCCCATCAGCTGCTATGAGGCACTCCGCGACATTATCCATAATCTTCCTGCACTTAACGCTATGCACCCTCCTCTTACGCAGTATATCGGGCCTCCTATGGAGAACCCTCCTAGGCGTCCTCTGGAGTATGAGTCTATTACTGAAGAATTCACTCAGCCTCGACAACTCATCGGAGCCTATATCATCCTCGAAGGCCACGAGAGCCTTGTACACCTTCCTCTTCTGGGAGAAGTCCTCCTTGTATAATCTGACCTCGCGGCGTGATGCGAAGCCCTCGACAACAAACTCTACGAGTCCCCTAGCCTCGGAATTAACCGCCTCTACTAGCCTGTCCAGAGGGACCCTCCTTCTCCGCGGTGCCTTCAGCTCGATCAATGCAGGCCTCCCGGAGCCAAGCATTCTAGCATCAATATCCTCCCTTCCAGAAGCGTGTAGTATGAGCCTCTCACTGCCAGTCTCCCTCATTAAACCCCATGCGGCCTGCTCAACGCTGAAATACCGGGGTCCCTCCGGGCTAGGCCAGTAGGCCTGACTTATGAATCGAGCCTTCTTCCAATACCTCACCTTGAGGAACAAACTGTTCACTTGTAGCTCTAGTTCACCGCTTGGATAATATACTAGCAGGGTAGCCTCCGGCTCGTTGAACTCAGGCTTCATCTCGTCATCCATCATAAGCTTGCCCACTTCACGCCTTATCTCAGCCTTAATACTCTCCCCGTAGGGTAAGCCGAACTCCAGCCTGATACTCCTCTCCCTCTCCTCAATATCCCCCTCCAGCTTCACACCAACAATATACCTAGTTACATCATACGCCCTCAGCAACGGTTTACCATGGCGGGCAGCACTGGCAATGACTTCCTCTAGCCTTCCACCACATATGTAGCACTCCCTAGCCTTCAACTCATCGCCGAAGAGCTTCTCGTAGAGGGGAGCCGCCTGCTCTCCAATATTCGGGGCGACACTCTTGAACTTCTCCAGTGCATCAGGTTCTTTACGCCAGATCCTATCGTGGAGGCCCATGACTATCACTCGCTTCAGAGCGTCACCCCTCTCCTTGTTGCTCCACCCATAGCCGAGCCCGGCGAATAGCCTGCCCAGGCATCGATCGCATAATGGATACTTCTTCAAGACCTCGAAGGCCTTCTCCACTACCCCACTGCTTCCTTCCAACCCTCTCTTCCCAGGGATGGATCAAACACTACCCCTAAATACCCTATACTGTGTACACATGTCTGTGGGCTTACCATGGAGATAACCGTAATCGGGGAAACAGCTCCTATCGCAAGGTGGATTCTCCGTCATCTCCGGGATAAGAACGTTGGCGTCGAATCCTTCCGGGAATGGATGAAGAGGGCTGGCATAGTCCTGGCATCACACATGTCGAGCGAGATAGAGTGGAGAGAAGTCACAGTAACCACCCCACTAGAAGTTGAAGCTGTAGAGTATGAACCAGTGGAGAAACCACTACTTGTAGGAATACTAGGCGCATCCATACCACTCCTAGAAGGATTCGAAACAGTATACCCAGGTGCACCAGTCGGTCTAGTTGCGGCCAGGAGAATCGAGGAGGGAGAGAAGCTCGAAATCAAAGTATACTATGAAAGGCTGCCTGCAAAGCACGCCGGGACAGCAATACTCGTCGATCCAATGCTAGCAACCGGCTACACGATCGCGGCAGTAGCAGACCTACTAGCTAAGAGGGGTGTGAAAAGAATCGTTGTCGGCACAGTCATCGCCTCTAGAGCAGGGCTGAGCTACCTACAGGCTAGGGGAGGCATAGACGCAGTCTATACCCTCGCAATCGACCCCGAGCTGAACGACAAGTACTTCATAGTCCCAGGCCTAGGTGACGCTGGAGACAGAAGCCTAGGCGTAGTCCCAGGCTAAAACCATCCAAGTATAATGAAAATAATAATGACAGCAGGAGACAACTATATACCACTAGCACATCGAAGCCAGATAACCAATGCCCACAGCCTATGGCTACTAGTGATGGTACAATATGCGGATCTCCCCAATAAGTCGCGGAAAAGACTCCAACCAACTACTCCTAACTGTATTCATTATACTAAATATAATATTGATAGCTGCAAACCCTGGCCTAAGGCAAACAATGCGGTCGGAAGTAATCCTGTCAACTACACTCTCGCTTGCCGCGTTGATGGCCGCGAGCGTCGCATTAATCGACTCGGGTTACCCCAGCCTTTTACTCTCAAAGCTGATAATCAGGTTCAAGCATAACCCTGCCATAACCCTATGGATCCTCGCCGCGGCGAGCGGCCTACTCGCTGCGATAACCATGAATGACGCGGTACTCTTCCTCTCAATACCACTCTCCATAGAGTTAGCGGAAGCCCTACACGGTGAGAAATCCCAGTATGCCGCGATAACCCTTCTAGGCGTAAACATAGGATCGGCGCTAACCCCAATGGGTAATCCCCAGAATCTCATGATAGCCTCCCACTACCACCTCGGTATTAGAGAGTTTATCGAGGGAATGCTGCCATTCACACTCATCGGATACCTCCTACTATTAGTATACATCATACCAGTAGGCATGAGAGCACATAGGGAACCAGAGGTTAAGGAGAGAAACAACCTATCACTCCTCAAGCTAATAGCTGGCTTAGCTTCTATCACCGTAATCGTCATTGGTATCGACACGGGCAACCAGATCCAAGCGGCAGTTGCTGGTTTACTCCTCACCGCATTGACGACGCCAAGATCACTAGTGAGGGTGAATAAGGAGATACTAGCAATCATCGTATTGTTAATGATCGACTTCTACTATCTGGGGAGTAAAATAAACGGTTTCCTTCTCGATGGGGAGACTTCAGGATTAGGCATATTCGCCTGGGCCGTGATGCTCAGCCAGTTGATAGGGAACGTGCCAGCCACCTCACTCCTCATCAGCAAGACCGCTGACTGGCTATCCCTGAGTTACGCCGTGAACACTGGCGGAGTCATACTCATAACTGGATCCTATGCCAATCTTATCGCCTACAAGCTTTCTAAGGCCAGGCTCATGGAACTCCATAGGTACTTGATAGTGTATGGTGGCATCTTCCTCCTAGCAATACTCCTGTACATAACGTACATCTAGGAACTCAACCCGTCTCCCGAGCCTTCCCAAGGAACTCGCCGAGATCACGCGAACTCCCTAGCAGGTTAATGGCGGCATCAACACCAACCCTCCTCACAAGATGTTCCAACGCGTACAGGAATTCGAACTGCTCCCATGTCTCGGGTCCACAGCCACGCCTCCACCTGAATAAGCCCACCGCCTCTTCAGCACTTAGCCCCCTCCGAAGTATCAGATACCCTGCTACTAGGGTCCCTGTCCGCCCACAACCAGCCATACAGTGTACGTATACTCTCATCCCCCTATCTAGGAGTTCCATTAGCTTGAGGAGAGCCTCCACGAACTTTTCGAGGGGCTCAACGCTTCCATCCATAATTGGATAACAGTACTCTTCAGCCCCACTCACCTTTACTCTACAAGAAGGTTCCAGGCAGACTACCGCATCGACGCTTGGAGGCTCTATACACCCCTCCCCCGCAAATAGTCCTTCCACGATCTCCGCATACTCTCCTCTCAATACGAGTCACTCCCTTATACTGGTCAATGCTAACTCCATCTCCTAAAGGAGAGTGAGGAATATGCGGCTTCTATATGTTCCGTTCGCCCCTCCTATAAGCGTAGTATACCCTCCTCCGAGAAAGCCTGGGCGAGACGGCTAGAGCCAATGGTATTGCTAGAAGGAAACTGGACACTGCCACATACAACAGTCCCTGGTTCCCTACGTTAGCGTAGCCGAACGCGAATAGGATAGCGCCAGTTAGACTGTAGCTTGATGAAACGGTCGCGGTACCCATAGCCTCGCCTGCAACGGAGGAGGCTAGCTTGTAGAGGGATAACTCGAAGACCGGGTATAGTGGTATGATCCAGAGGAGGGCCATAGCTATCCCCTTCGACGCATCGAGTAGAACCGTGTAGACGGCGTATAAGAGGAGGGTCGCGGAGAGGACTGGTGTAGGGCCAGCGTAGTCGATTAGCCTTCCCGCTAGTGGACGGGCCACCGCTCCTACTATGCCTGCTCCAGCATTAGCTAGTGAGTATAGGGTTGTGCCCA
>JAADGB010000027.1 GCA_013152575.1 Thermoproteota archaeon
ACGTTGATGGGGAACCATACTTCTACATCCCATACATCTACGTGGATAACGACGCAGCGCTAGCGGCAGGGAGAGAAGTTGCTGGCGCTCCCAAAAAGTACGCGGAGATAAGCCTAACATGGCAGGGCAGATCGATAGTAGGAATAGCTGAGAGAGCTGGTATGAGGATTGAAGTTAGAGTAACACCCGAATACAGGGCTGCAAGAGAACTGTTAACCAGCCTATTATCTAGTGAAGGGACCCCGCTGTTAAGCGTGAGAATATTGCCACCCGTCAAGGGAGAAGGAGGACTAAGTGATCTAATCGCTTGGAGAGCCAAAGTATGGTTCCATGAAGCGATGAATGATGTCAAGGCTTGGGCTGGGAGTGCCAATATAATCCTGGAGAGTGGGGCCGAGGACGATGTTGGCAACCTAGAGATAACGAGCGTTGTCGAGGGATTCTATGCTTTCTTCGACATGGAGCTGGGTGTTGATAAGATCTTGAGGAGGGAGGAAATTGCTGGCTAAAGGAATCTTACTGGAGGAAACCTTCTACCCCCATGACCATGAAACACGCCTATTCCGTAAAACTGTGAAGGAGTGGGCTGAGAAATACGTAGCCCCAGTTTCGCAGATGCTAGACAGGGCAAGCGAGGAGACAGTGCTCGAGGAGACCCGTAGGATCGTGAAGAAGAGCAGCGAGATTAGGCTCCTAAGCCTGATAGTCCCCGAGGATTTGGGCGGGGCAGGGTCCCTCACTTATATGGGGGCGAATAGCCTAGAAATAATCTCATACTACGATGCAGGTATCGCGACGAGTATTGGAGCGGTGTGGCTCGGCCTTCTCCCAGTCTTCATAGCCGGAGTTCTGGATGGTGGAGTGTCATGGCAGAGATGGCTAGCCCCATTCGCAACCTCAGACGAGCAGGGAGACCCGCAGATATGGGCCTTTGCAATAACGGAGCCAACAGCAGGTAGTGACTACGAGAGGATTGAGCCCGGATCAAAACCAGAGTACGTGACAGTTGCTAAGCCTGAAGGAGATGGCGGGTACAGGCTGACTGGAAGAAAGATATTCATATCTAACGGGCCTATAGCCGATTACGTAACAGTATTCGCAGTCGAGGATAAGGAGAGGCCCCTCGAGACTATGACTTGCATGGTTGTTGAGAAAGGAGAGTTCAAAGTAGAGACTGTATATGATAAGATGGGGCATAGAAGTAGTCCTACAGGAGAGCTCGTCTTCGAAGACGTATCGATCCCTAAAGAGAGGGTTCTATGCCCACCAGGCACAGGCTGGGAGGTTGCCGAGATAACACTCTCCTACAGCAGGGCGCCAGTGGGGGCGATAGGTCTAGGTATAGCGAAGAGGAGCCTTGAGGAAGCAATATTCTATGCGAAGACTAGATTGCAGGGCGGCAAGCCTATAATCGAGCATCAAACCATCAAGATGAAGATAGCAGGAATGATTGAAAGGGTGGCAGTAGCAGAGCACACAATCTACAACGTTACACGGATACTGGAGGAGAAGTTCCCGCCCCCAATAGAAGACTCTAGTATTGCAAAGGTGGTAGGCGCGGATGCGGCTGTCCACAATGCAATAGAGGCCGTACAGGTCTTTGGAGGAATAGGTTACATGCGGGAGACAGGAATTGAGAAGCTTCTGAGGGATGCAAAACTCATACAGATCTATGAGGGTACAAACGAGATCAACAGGCTCACATTCACCGAAGGATTACTAGGGCGGCTACTCTAACCTAATTATTTATTCCACATAGTTGATTCTATGTAATGGTGGGACAACCGTGGTCACTCCTAGCGTACTCTATCCCCTAAAGAGGGGAGCACTCCTATTCCCTAACAGGCAGGTAGTTGGCCCCGATGGGAGAGTAACTTACCGCGAAATGCTGGAGAGGGTTAAGCGGCTAGCAACCTTCCTAAAGAACGAGGGGTTTAGTAAGGGAGATGTAGTCGCGGTCGCAGATGTGAATAGCATTAGGTTCATGGAACTAGCCTATGCACTATCACTCACAGGCTCCATACTATTACCCGTGAACTTCAGGCAACCACCAATCATTATCAAAGACATACTCGAGGAAGCCGACGTTAAAGCCTTCTTCTATAGTAAACCCTTCGAGCAACTCTCAGCACTATCAGGGAAGGCTACAAGGTACATGTTAGACGGTAACTATAGCGGATGGCTCGAATACGAGCCCCACACTGGAGAGGCAGATCCCGAGGCGGACTATGTCCTATTGTACACGTCGGGCACGACTGGTAGGCCTAAGGGTGTATTATACAAGCAGTGGAAGATGGTTATGGGTGGGCTATCAATAGCACACCAGTTAACACTCTACGAGACCCCCGCCAAGCTGTCGAGCAACGACACGATACTATCACTAATACCGATGTTCCACATACTATCCTGGGGAAGCATATTCATAGCACCCTTCATAGGGGCAAAGCTCGTCTTCACAGCGAAATTCGACCCGGCCGAGATAATTGAGATAATGAAGAAAGAAGGGGTAACATGGTTCAACGCGGTCCCTACAATGCTAGCAATGCTACTGGAGGCAGGAGCCGACTTCACCGGGATGAAAGCAATCATTGGAGGGTCCCCTCTCCCCAAGAACCTATGGGATAAAGCGAGGAGCAGGGGACTACGCATATCAATGATCTATGGAGCCACCGATATGCTCGCAACAAGCATCTCAATACTAACAGACCACACTAGCGAGGAGTATGTGAGGCTCGTAACCCATCCAGTCCCATACGCTGAGGTGAAAATAATCAAAGAAGATGGTAGCGAGGCCAAACCAGGTGAGATAGGCGAGATATACTATAGGAGTCCATGGATGCCTGAAGGCTACTACAAGAACCCCGAGAAGACCAAGGAATCATTCATAGACGGCTGGTTCAGGACAGGCGACCTAGGCGAACCCATGGAGGATGGAGGATTCAAGATCCTCGACAGGATAAAGGATGCGATAAAGAGTGGAGGAGAATGGATTCCCAGCAGCATGCTAGAATCCATTATCAGCGAGGCGCCAGGAGTGAAGCTCGTAGCCGTAATAGCGGTGCCCCATGAGAAGTGGGGCGAGAGGCCAGTTGCATTCGTCGTGGGCGATACAAGCGAGGATGAAGTCATGAAACACCTCGACAAGGCGGTCCAGGATGGTAGAATCGCTAAGTGGTGGAAGCCGGATAAGATAATCATCGTTAATGAATTACCAATGACCAGTACAGGTAAGATCAATAAGAGGGCTCTACGAGACAAGCTAAAAGAATATCTTTCAAGTTAAAAACCATCCATCTTTATCTATTGTTAATAAGGATCAAGTAGCAACGTATTCAAATACGGTTAGGTATAATGAGCTGTGAATATGATGTGTCTTCAAACAGGCCAATCGACAATAAGCTTCTACAAGTCCTTGAAGGCTATAACGTCTACAATCCGACAAAACGACTAGATGCAGAAGAGGCTTGGAATATTGCGAGACAGTCTAGAGTATTCATAAACTGGTTCATGCCAATAACGAGGGAGATGCTCGAGGATCCAGGATGCCTTGAGTTGATAATTGTTAGGAGTAGTGGCTTCGACCACGTTGATATAACTACGGCAAGAGAAGCTGGAGTATGCGTGGCAAACCAGCCTGAGATAATAACCGAGGCTGTCGCAGAATACGCTGTTGGCGGGATACTAGCCGCTTACAGGCAGATTGTGGCGAGGCACAACTCCACCAGGGAATGGAGTACTAAAGGGTGGCCTATTCATCTTGCAGGCTTCCTTGTCAGGGGGAGAACGCTCGGATTACTCGGCTCGGGGAGAATAGGGCAGAGTATTGCATTGAAGCTGAAGGGCCTAGGCGTCTCCAAGATACTATACTATTCACGTAGCAGGAAGCCGGCCCTTGAAGCCCTTGGGGCAATGAGGGTCCCTCTAGAAGAATTATTCGAGCACTCTGACATACTAATCAACAGCCTGCCATTATCAAATGAGACGAGAGGCATAGTTTCCTACGAACTCCTCAAGAGACTACCTAGATGGGCGGTCTACGTGAACATTGGCAGGGGTGGCACAGAGGAGCCTGGAGCAATTGAAAGAGTCGCCAGGGAGAGAAGCGACCTCTTCTTTGTGTTAGATGTTCATCCAGTGGAACCTCTACCTAAAGACCATAAGAGGCTCGAGTTCCTGGATGATCCGAGGTTCGTTATTGCTCCTCATATGGCAGGAGCTAGCCATGAGTCTAAGGTGGGGACGACGCTGCTTGCTCTATTGCAGGCGAGGGATTATTTGAGGTATGGTTGTATTTGGAATCCTGTGATTCAGGGTTGTAGAAGGTGTGAGTGGGGTCCCCCTAATATTGACAGGGTCATCGAGTTGACGAGAACTGCTTACAGGGACCTGTAAAATCGAATACTGAGTGGAGGATGGTGTATAGTTGACTACCTCTATGAAGAAAGTTGAAGTATATGCCGCCATCGACAGCTGCGATAAGGTGCTAGAATATCTCGACGCCGAGAAGCTCTACTGGTATAAGGATGTTGTCGAGTTAAGTGATTCAGGAAAGGTCTGTCATATAACATTCTACGCGCCGATCCATGCTCTCGTAAGCATACTGGAGGGGTTGGGGAAGATCCTCGATCTAAGGAGGAAGGAGAACGCAATAATGGTACTCGACGTGGAGACCGGGATCGGTAGACCCTATAAGGTAACAGGTAGGAGGTTCAGACAATTAGCTAGAAGCATTCTAGCAAGACCATTACCCGCGCTTATAGAGGAATCCGAGGAGAAGTCATCCCTCTACCCTGCCCAGACACTTCTAGTGCTCTTGGCAAGTATCATTGCCCTCGTCGGCCTCGCATTGAATAACCCCTATGTTATTATAGGCGCGATGCTAATATCGCCCATCCTGGGGCCCATCTATTCTTTCGCAGTATCAATAACTGTTGGAGAAAAGAAAGTTGCTCTCAAGAGTCTTGGAACCCTAAGCACCCTCTTGTTCACAGGATTCATTGCATCCCTAGTTGTAAGCATCGCAACTAGCGCTTTGGGGGACCCCATCGAACCAACTAGAGAATTGTTATTGAGGACGAAGCCCTCAATAATAGATCTTCTATTACCCCTCATACTTGGATCGGCGAGTGTTATAGCCGTCTCCTCGAACGTAACCGAGGCACTAACTGGTGTTGCTATAGCCGCGGCCATAGTGCCACCGACAGCGACCCTTGGATGGGCGCTAACATACAGTGCTGAATACGCCTTAGGCGCTTTTCTAACCGTTCTTTACAACATAGCTGGATTATTGATTGGAGGGACCTTGACCGTACTAGTAATTCTTGTATGGTTCGGGAGGAACAATAAGACAAAGAAAGAGTAACATATACGCGAGTTGTTCTGCTCTTTAACCATTCCCGTACTTGTAATTACCATGGTTAAAGCCGATGGTTAACGTCTATGAACTAGCTAGGAGGCGGAAGAGTATTAGGAGATACTTTTCAGATCCTGTGCCATTGGAGCACGTCCTCTACGCTATAAAGACGGCTATGCAAGCTCCCTCGGGTGCAAATAGGCAGCCGTGGCGCTTCATTATAGTGGATGACCCCAAGGTGAAGAGTGAGATAAGGCGGGTTGCGGAGGAGTGGGAGCGGAAACTACACGAGAGTGAGACCATACCAGGATGGTTTAGAGAGTGGCTTAGGGAGCGAGGCATAACTTGGAGGAAGGATTTCCTAACCGATGCACCGTACCTGATAGTTGTATTGGCTAATAAGAGGGCGCCGTATGCGAGGGAGAGTGTTTGGCTAGCTGTTGGCTATCTACTACTCGCACTCGAGGAGAAGGGCCTGGCTTCACTCACTTATACTCCAACAAATCCAAGAGCTATAGCCAGGATACTCTGGGTCCCCGAGCAATACACCCTGGAAACGATAATCCCTGTGGGCCTGCCCCGCGGAGATAAGGTTAAGGAGCCTCGTATGAGTCTCGAGGAGGCTGTGTACTATAATCGTTGGGGTTCGCATGGCTAATTGTCTTCCCCCTATAGTAGCGTTTCTCTAGAAGAGGTGTTAGAATTAGGAATAGCACTATTGATGGTATCAAGTAGTACAATGATACGAGTATCATGAGCAGGATTGACGTCACTATTAGGCCGAGTAGGAGGTTTCTTGCAGCGGGCCACGCGTCTAATGATTGAAGCACGTCATAGGGGTGGAGTGTATTGTGTATTGCTATGAATAGTGCTATTCCGACTAGTAAGTGTAGTATTGGGGGGAGTATCTTGTCTAGGATATAGAATGCTACTATTACAAATAATGGTGCGTAGAGTATGAGTGGTTTTCCTTCAGGCCATTTTAGGCGGGCTGGTGGGAGTTTCTTTCCATAGGTGGCTCTATGCATATAATAAATGATTATTATTAATAATATAGATAGTATATAGTATTGGGGAGGAGGATTATACGTGTCAGG
>JAADGB010000028.1 GCA_013152575.1 Thermoproteota archaeon
GGGCCAACCGATCGTCAACTATAGCGCGGCAGATAAGAGGAGATTCGAGTTCACTGTAGGCGTCGCCTATGGCACAGACCTCGATAAAGCGATAAAGGTTGCATTGAACGCATTGAAGGAGATACCAGAGATACTCTCTGATCCAGCACCACAGGTACTAGTGTGGGAGTTAGCGGATAGCAGTATCAACTTGCAGATCCGGGCTTGGGCTGAAAAGGAAAACTTTCTCACGGCACGGGTCAAGGCTATCCGGAAGGTATATGAGGCCTTCAGCGAGGCTGGCATCGAGATACCATTCCCTCAACTGGAGGTAACCTTGAAGAAGAGAGAACCAAGCCAGTGACCGGGGGTATTCAGCCCTCTACAAGTTTTTTGATAGTATCAACCAGCAGGTTGGGGTCCCTTGAGACTATGTATACGACTGGTTCGAGGTTCTCATCCATCTCAATCTCGGTAGCAACGCCTTCGATCTCGTACAGTTTATCAATGTATTTCTTGTTGAATTTGATGACGAAAGCCCAGGTATCCGTGTTCCACTTACGAGCATACTTCAATGCTACCCTACCAACATGTTTAGAGCCACCATACACTGGTGAGACCGCTACTATGACCCGCTTGCTAGTAGCCTTCACGATCCTACCATCCAACCCGATAACATCATCTATGGACTGGGCGTTCTTGGGCGAATACGCGAGGTTTGACCCAACCTCTGGTATAAGGTCTATTATTGGTAGAGAGATGAGCCTCTCCAAAGTAGCATAGTATATCTTGAGTATAGGTGGCTGCTCGCTGCATAACGTGGCCTCGCATAACGCGTAGTTCTCCATGCAGTAACTAGACTGGAGTGCTAGCGTGTTAGCAATTATACTGAGCTCCCTATAGTCTCCCTTGATGATCTTCTCACAAGCTATATCGAGCATCAAGTTGAGCGTTGACCTGTTTATGCCAAGGCGCTCTAACTCCCTCATATATGCTTCTCTATCTCCCCTGAGATACTTGTATATCATGGGCTGTGTAACTCCTAGGAGCCTCGCTATCTGGTGTTGACTAAGCCCTCTACTGTAAAGGCAGTGTGACAATGCTCCTCTCAGCGAAGGTAATATGCTCCTCGCAACGTATTCTTGGGGTAGTTCACTCGTCAAGATCCAGGTGCCCCTCTAAGTATTCAATACCTCTCGGAGGCTTTAGAGCTTTAACACGCCAGTAGGATACTGAATTGGTGGAGAGGAGGATCAACTTGGCAACGCCCAAGGACAAGGAGAAGGACAGAGAGCTTGTCAAGAAGATCGCTATGATGGTTATGCAAGGAGCAGTAATGCTCGCCGAGACATGCCCCATATGCGGATCCCCACTCCTACGGCTGAAGACTGGCGAGACAGTCTGCCCTATCCACGGAAGAGTTATCATGGTAAGGAGCGATGAGGAGGCCAAAGAAATCGAGCTTGACAGCATAGTTGCAGAGGTAGAGCACTACGCAGCACAGCGCATACGCGAGCTGATGGCTTCGGGCGAGCCAAAAGAGATACTGGAGTGGCTGCGGGTGATTGAGGCTGGCGAGAGGATAAGGGAGCTTAGAGAGAGGAGAAGAACCCCGCCACGAGAAGCCGAAAAGGGTGGTGAAAAGAGGAGTAGGAAGGGATAGGATCCCTCCAGTTACCGTGTTAATTAGGTACTACCCTACGGTATCTGATAGGGTATGACCCCCGGGGATGTAGTGTGATAGACAAGTATACGGCCAATTATCTTACCAAGGCCAAAGTATACATTAAGAAGATCCTTGAGCAGGAGAATTCTCTAATCAGAGACTTCAAGCTATGCCCCGAAGGGCAACAACTATACGATCTACCAGAACCAAAACCCGTATCAGGCCATGCAGCCGTCGATGGTGGAAACCAATCACTGCAGTTAGAGGACTTCACGTTCTTCGCTGTAAGGGCCTGGGCCTATATCCATGAGAAGGGCTCAGGGCAGGGAGGTGCATTCGTAGGCATCGTCGTGCCGCCCCATCACACTGATTATAGGATCTCGATCTATAGGGAGATCTTGGAGGCGGCGAGCCTAGTAGGTAACGGTATATCCTCCACTCGTAACCTTGCAGAGGAGGCTGATCTCGTCCTCTTCGACGGTAACATTAGGAACTCGATCAGATGGTGGAGTCCCGGAGCGGTTAGATGGGAGAACGGGGAGCAGCCCGATTTGATTAACGACTTGGAGAGGGCGGCGGATAACATATGGAACCTGTACAAGAGTGGTTTAAGGCTTGATACTTTCAGCGACTTGAACTGTGATGGGAGAAACGATTGCATAGTTGAGTTCATCACTAATCCGTCCAGGAGGCCTCGGACCCCTGAATTCATAATGGAGTTGGCGATGAGAGGCTACGATAAGGGCCTGTTCAAGGATAGCAAATGGATTACTGCGCTTGAGGTGGTTGAGAAACTCTACCTGTATAAGGAGGCTATTGAGTCCACTTGGAAGAACGGAGGATACCCTATCTTCCTATCGAAGTCTAGCACGAGTACAAGGCTCTGCAAGGAGAAGCATAGCGACATTTTCTACCTCAGGAGAATACACGGTAGAAACCTAAAGCCGGGATACATTGTTTGGAGCGAGAGTGTACAGTGTGGGGCCTACGAGATTACTCGTCTCGTGACTAGGAAGGAGAAACAGATCGTACCGGGAGATATCTGTGCTGGGAGAAAGGAGCCGCGGCAGAAGTACAGGTTCTATCCGAGGCTCCTAGGACTGTACGAGTTCTACGTCGAGCGGCTCGGGTCGATAGAATTCTACGTAAGGCTGTCGAAGGCGGGTCCCTTCATGAACGCTAACCTTGCATTCGATATGAACATTGGGTTGAAGGATGAAGATGAGGTCCGGGCTATGGTGGAAGAGGCGCTTGCAAGGCTAGCCTCAGTCCCCATGACTCATGGTTATCCCCTCTCCCTTATGATAGCCCATCAACACGCCCGCATTCTCCCCGAGGAGGTTTTAGCGCTGGCCCGAGGGGCCGGCCTGGAGTTCGAGATTGATCCACGTTTGAAGGTTAGGTCGCGTAGCAGGTGGTAGCCTATGACTTGTGTGAGGGAGAGTATTGGATGGATAGTTGGAGAGTCTACTCCTCTCAAGAGCCTCGTGATATTCGATAAGAGCAATAATGCACCTGTGAAGGCTGGAGACTACGTGGTAGCTGAGGGACCCGAGGGTTGTGTTCTCGGCATTGTCGAGACAGTCTGGTCTGGTCACAGAATGCTCCCTCCCTCAGTAACTGACCCAGAGGCCGTCTACCATATTGCTGAGTGGACTGTTCAGGCGGGCGGTGAGGATATCTATAACCGGGGTAGTATTAGGTGGCTGGCCCTCCTAGATCCACTCCTTGCAAAGAAGAAGGTCGTAACCCCCAAGACCCCGGTAATGCCTGGATCAACTATCTCAAAGGCTGATCCATCACAGTTAGCCAGGATATTCTCGCCTGAGAGTAGGGGATGGATTAGGCTAGGCCATCTTGCGGGAGACGATACTGTGGCATTCCATGTTGACGCTAATGGTCTCACCCGACACTTAGCAATACTAGCCGTGACGGGAGGCGGTAAGAGCAACACTGTATGTGTCTTGACCAAGAGGCTAGTAGGCCAGCTATGTGGTACAATGGTCATATTCGACATGCACGGGGAATACTCCAATATGAGGCTGCCGGGTGTTAGAATAAAGGTTCACAAGCCACCCAAACTCCATCCTACGAAGATAACAATCGACGAGTTATTCACGCTGACGAAGATGACTGAAGCCGCCGTGAGGCAGAGGAGATACTTGAGGTGGGCGTGGCATACTGCTATCGCATCCTATTACAAAATCCTAGCGAAAACTACCAAGCAGTACGAGGATATCGTTGGCTTGGCGAAGAACCTGATGGAGGCTCTCAGCGACAAGAATAAGCTAAAGAACATACACAGTATGATAACGTCAGGAAAGCCTGAAAGCAGTGAAATGCTCAAGAAGAACATAACGATGTGGTTGAGACAGTTCCTTCCAGTGGGTCTAAGCGAGATAGTCGCTGAGGCCATAGTGGAGAACGAGTACTATCCGCCCAGGCAAGTCGTTATGGATAGTCTTGAGGGTGCAATTGCGAAACTGGAGGATTTGGAGGCGTACTATTCAGAGATCCTCGACGTCACCGCCTACACTAATCTAATGGATGCAATTCCACCGTGTACTCTTACGGTATTCGACTTGTCAGAGCTAGATGAGGACGCGGCAGACGCCATAGTAAGCCACTATTTACGGAGACTGCTCATAGAACGCAAGCTGGCAAAAGTAGGAGCTGGAGGATACAGGTATCCGGCAATAGTTGTAATAGAAGAGGCTCACGTTCTAGTCCCAAAGGATGGTGGACGGCTGACAAAATACTGGGCCGCGAGAGTTGCGAGAGAAGGCCGAAAATTCGGCCTAGGACTAGTACTAGTTAGCCAGAGGCCAAAGAATGTCGATCCCAACGTTCTAAGCCAAACCAACAACAAGATAATACTCAGAATGGTCGAGCCCGAGGACATTAGATATGTTCAGAGGGCCAGCGAAGAGATGAGCGATGACATAGCAAGCCTACTACCGACACTGAATCCCGGAGAAGCCGTCATACTCGGCAAGATGGCGAAGCTTCCAGCACTAGTGAAGATCGACGAATGCTCTCAAGAGGAAAAGCCATCAGGTGGCGACATCGATATCGTGAAAATATGGTTGTCACACAAGGAGGAAGAGGACGAGGAGAGAAGAATACTAGAGGCGCTATAACATGAAACTACCAGTAATAGTTGGAATAGACTCGATAAGAGGAGATACTAGTAAGGCCTACAATCTAGCCAGCCAACTATGCAACCATGTCTCCGGGTTCAAGATAGGACTACCAAACATCTTAACATGCAAGGATATCGGCAATACGATTAGAAGGGCATGTCCAGACACGATGATAATCGCAGACCTGAAGCTAGCGGACATCGGATACACGATGAAACTAGTCGCAAGCCACGCTGTAGAGTGGAGCGATGCAGTAATCGCCCACAGCTTCCCAGGCGTAGAGGGTGGACTTGACGAGTTGAAGGAATACCTAGATTCCAGAGGAAAGAAGCTAGTACTCGTTGCAACAATGAGCAATCCAGGAGCATCAAAGATAATGGACAAGGTATTAGACGACATCATAACCATAATAGAGAGTATAAAGCCGTGGGGAATAGTAGCACCCGCAACGAGAACAGAGAAGATAGAATACCTTCGTAGAAGACTCCCAGACACAATAATATTATCCCCGGGTATAGGAGCCCAAGGCGCAAAACCGGGCTCCTCGATAAGAGCAGGGGCAGACTACGAGATCATAGGACGAATGATCGCCAAGGCCGAGAACCCATTGAAGGTTGTTGAAGAGATACGTCCCTTCTACCAGCTATAACGGTCGGAATCAGCTGTATCGCTATCTTTAATTTCCTCCGCTCAAGGACTCTTTACAGGGCACATTCATGAGTACCTGGAAAGGCAGGGACGTGTTAAACATCCTAGACTTCTCCCGCGGAGACCTCGAAGAATTATTCGAACTCGCCAAGAAGTATAAGGAGGACCTCAAGAACCATAGAGTAAACAGGATACTTGAAGGATACGTTATCGCGTTAGCATTCTTCGAGCCTTCGACAAGGACGAGGATGAGTTTCGAAACAGCGGCTAAGAGGCTGGGAGCAGCAACAGTAGGCTTTACCAGCGGTGAGGGCACTAGTATCGAGAAGGGAGAGACACTCGCCGACACGGTACGAATGCTAGACGCCTATGCTGATCTCATCGTAATACGTAGCAAGTTCGAAGGCTCCGCTATACTGGCCTCAGAGGTTGCCGTACACCCCGTCATCAATGGAGGTGATGGCAAGCAGCATCACCCTACGCAGGCGATGCTTGACTTATTCACAGTCACCGAGCTGTTCGGCTCACCAGATGGTCTAACATACGCGGTTGTAGGAGATCTAAGGTACGGGAGAGCCGCGTCTAGTTTCCTCCTAGGCTTAACCAGGTTTAACCCGGAGAAGGTAATACTCGTCTCGCCAAAACAGTTACGGGCCAGGCCGGAGGTTCTAATGACCCTAATGGATAGCGGGATCCGCTACCACGAGTCTGACCTCGAAACTGCATTGGAGGAGGCAGACGTCGTCTACGTCACAAGGATACAGAAGGAGAGGTTCCCAGACCCGGCGGAGTACGAGAAAGTTAAGGGTAGCTACCGCATAACGAGGAGCCTACTAGAGGCAAAGGCTAAGAATGGCTTGAAGATCCTGCACCCACTGCCACGAGTCGATGAGATCTCACATGACGTAGACAATACAGAGTGGCAGGCCTACTTCATACAGGCAGCTAATGGA
>JAADGB010000029.1 GCA_013152575.1 Thermoproteota archaeon
AACACGAGATCCTCTAGGAGCGTTCTATCCAAGTGGAAATTCTCGAGGTAGCCCAACTCGTACTACACCGATTGAACTAGAGGATAATGGTCTAGGTAAAAATAATGGATTCTTACGGTGAGACGGGGATCGTTGCGACCGCAGCGAATTTTTGGTCAACGTATACTTTCAGGGTTACCTCACCGCTTGGAGGCGGTGTTATGGTTGTAGAGACACTCATTGGCTTGACTACCTGTATACACATAGTTCCCTCTGGCGGAGACTCAATCAGTAGTAGGAGTGTAGCGTTCGACTCTTCATAGCGTAGGTCTACCTTATAGCACGGGTTTGGCAACACCATATCAATCGTGATCGTACTGTTCTTCGACGTTATAGTCATGTGGTACTTCGAAATCCTGATTATGTTTTCTCCCCTCTTGAGATTAATGTTCAACACCCCCTCCAATTTCACTGGCTCATTAACACTTGTAGTGGTAGCAGTCTCAGTCTGAGTCTGGCTTGGCGTCTTCTCGGAATAAGTCGTTGTAGGATAAGTTGCTTGGACGCCGCTCTCCCCGCTAGGGCTCATTACAGTGTATATTGCAATGCCCGCCAGTAGTATGGCTATCACTACGATCACTACTGCTGTTGAACCATTCAAGGCGACTTCTCCTCTGTTAATGATCTTGTATACTATTAGGCCTAATAATGACTTAACCATAACAAGCCGTGGAATCCCACTTCACTACCAATTAGTGGTTGCCCCGGCCCTCTTGGTCCCACAATAACGCGGCCCACTAACATGTCGTCATAATAGAGTACGTCTACTATATAACCACCAGGTATCGCGTTGAAAAGGGGTGAGTAAAAAATGAGGAAAACAATAAGCAGACTAACACGCAGATTCAGACATGCACAGATGATGGACGTAGGCGGGCCAAGCCCAATAATAGGAGAGCTAGCAGCAATGGGCGTAATAGACGCAGCAGTCAACGCATCGAATCCAGGACATGTGGATCTAGCAGAGATGGTGAAGGCGAAAATCTACGCCAGACACGGCCATCTAGCATATGTCAACACGTTCAAGTAAGTTTTACGCCAGCCGCCTCGAAAACCTCGCGAGCCTTCCTATACTGGACTGGTAAAAGGCTAAGTCCAAGCCA
Organism: Thermoproteota archaeon; assembly: GCA_013152575.1. Classification (GTDB taxonomy): domain Archaea; phylum Thermoproteota; class Thermoprotei_A; order Sulfolobales; family Acidilobaceae; genus Thermodiscus. The sequence goes on from JAADGB010000029.1 coordinate 1,143, forward strand.
CATTTTTCTACTCTTCAAATGCTTCACTATAGCCATTTTCAGCGACTCGTCTATACCTTCGAGATAACCACGCAGCCCCTCAGCTATTAGATCAACGTCCTTTCCGAACAGTACGGGATAGTACACGTAGACTATCAGGTCCCAAGCACCAGCCCTAGGAGTAAACTTGCGGGCCTGCTCGGCGTCAATCAATCCCATCCCTTTACGTGTATCAATGAAGTTGCCAGGATTAGGGTCCCCCAAAACATAACCTCCATTATGTATACGGGCCAGGCTAAAGCCAGCCCTCCGCCATAGCTCGCTATCGCTGCTATCAATGACGGGGGTACCCTCGATGAACGATCTAACCATAACGCCCCGAACAGAGTCTCCGCAGACTGTAAGTATACGTGGCGTCTCAATGATTCTACGGAGCTCTAATAGATGCTTATACTCGTTATACAACCGAGACTTCGGCCTTATCAGATAGTTAACAGCAGAGTAGCTGGCAATCGAAGCGGGGAGCCACTTTACAATCATTCTAAGATACTCTTTTACAGCGACCCTACCATATGATCCCTCGCAAATATATGTTGACGCGGTCCAAGCCCCCTTCTCGCATTTCGCATCCTCCCCAGCATGGTATCGGGCTAACTCTTGTATACTCGGACACTCGTAGACGAAATTCCCCTCCGGGAGATCTACGAGCTCTGATGGATCGGGCTGCTCCGGCGTGGTATTGCATATTGTGAGCGTGTATTGATTACTCATTCTAAGGAATCGTACTACTCCAGAGGCCCAGTTTGCTGTTGCTAACTGAATCTTCCGTAGAGTAGTTGTCAGGAACTCCCTATACTTTCGGGGTTTAATCTTAACCTTCTCGCCCACGACTTCTCCAGCAACGGATGCTGGCAGCCTATACTCTTGCCTCAGCCGTTCTGGGTCTAGCTTTAGAAGGCATCCTATGTCCCTCCAGAGAAGGCGGGCCCTCGACACAGGGAAATACGCTATATCGACCTCGGCATACTTTGCAAGCGGCCCGAGCTTGGAGACGAAATCAACTGCTTGCTCTGCAACTATCCTCTCCCTGTATATCTTGATGAGCTTCTCAAGCTCTTTGGAAGATGTCGATACTGTTGGAAGGAGGAGTCCAGCTATCCTCTCTCCTACGAGGCTTATCTTCACATCTGCTTCAAGCAGAGTCTTTGTCGTGTAGAGCCTCCTCTCCTCAGGGGACCACTTTGTTATAGTGAATTTCTCATCAACGACTATCTCGTATCCTTCTCCCCTGATCGTCTCCATACAGTTCTTCCCTCCCTATCCCTGATCTCCACGATCCTATGAAGAGGTATCACAGTGTCTCCGTCATCCAGGTATATTGCCCACTCAGTCACCCTCTCGATCCTCTCAATCGTTAATTCTTTCAGCCTGGCTCCAGTCTCCCTGGTCCTGTCAATGTACACTATCTTGAAGCCCTCATTACCGCTTGTGTACAGTAACCTGTTGATCTCCTGTTTTATCCTACTTCTACGACGGCCCAACTATCTCCATCCATCGGAATACTAGTTGTATTAGTGTGAAGATATTATAGGTAAAGGAGTATATCGACGACCAAATGGTGATCGATGGGTGACAGGATGTATCTTCTGTAGAATAGCGAGGATGGAGGCGCCAGCACACTTCGTGTACCAAGACCATGACATATCCGTAATCCTAGACATCTATCCGGTCGAGAAAGGGCATCTACTAGTAATCAGCAACGAACACTATGAATCAATACATGACACGCCTCCAAAGATAATATCGAAGGTATTCAGGGCGGCAGCGGCGCTAGCGAAAATCTATAGAGAATACCTTGGAGCGCCTGGAGTAAACGTTGTTACAAACTCGGGGAGGGCGGCTGGTCAAGAAGTTTTCCACTTCCATGTACACGTTCTACCAAGGTGGAGAGGTGGAGGATGGAGAACGCTAACTATGAGACATAGACTAACCAGTGAAGAGGCTGAAGAGGTTGTCAATATGATTAAACCCTATATTCACATCATTGAAGAATATCTCACCAGTGAGTAATATATAGTGGGATTAGATTACTGGTCTCTCCTTCAACTGCGGTGGATACACTGACTTCTCACCCGTTAACTCCCTCGCGATATAGGCGGCAGCTAGAGTTGGCGCTATCAAGTAGTAGTTCCTACCCATTTCTCCGATTATAATGGAGACCGCGAGGGGGACTTTGCCTGCTGCACCGAAGAAGGCCGCCATCCCGACATAAGCATATACATGTCCCGGTAGGGCAGCGTAATCGCCTAGTAGTAGGTAGTATGCCCAGCCGAGGAATGCGCCTGCAAGTAGGGATGGCGCGAAGACCCCTCCGCTTGCTCCCGATCCAACCATAAGGCTTGTCGCCGTCATCTTAGAGAGCGCGGCCATTATGAGTAGGAGTGTCAATGGTAGGAGGTCCTTGAATGGAATGTACTCTTCGATCTCTCCAGTTAGGGCTAGGACTATAGCCGTCTTCCCTGAGCCCGCCACTATCGGGAATGCCAGGATGATTGGAATCGCTACCAGTGTCCCCAGGATTGGTTTCGCCTCTATTGGTAGGCCCAGCCTCCTTACAAGCCTCCTAAACACCTTGTCAGTAGACAAAATCATTGTGACGAATAAGTACACGAAGGGGGCAATGAAGAATCCCAAGCCTATGAGGGTTAGGAGCCCGCCTGTGCTATAGATCTCCTCGGGTGCTACGAGGATCCTCGGTAATGGCTCGGCATACTTGAAGTAGGGGGCGGTGACGGCATATGAGACTAAGCTAGCAACAAATGATGGCATGAATGCATGTGCCTCGATGTCCCTCTTGTAGAGCACCTCTGTTGCGAAGAACGTGCTGCCTAGAGGGGCTCTGAACGCGGCTGATAAGGCAGCGGCGATGCCTGCTGTAAATGCTATGCTCCTATCCCTCCTCGAGAGTCCCAGTATTCTGGCCATGATGCTCCCAATCCCTGCACCCATATGAACGCTGGGACCCTCTACCCCCGCGCTCGTACCTGTCCCGATAGTCAACACGCTGGCAATAAGCTTCACAAAAGGAACCCTTGCTGGTATCAGTGCTGCCCTTCTATGGTATGAGAACACGGCCGACTCGGTGCCTCCGCCCTCCGCTTCCGGAGCTATCCTATAGACTATTGGGGCGCTAGCCGCTACGCCAGCGAGTATAATTATGACCATCATTATCCTATTGCTGGTCTCCGCATAGACTATGGAAAGGTCCGTCGTTGTGGTCTCAAGATGCACGCCTACCAGTCCAGACGTGAAGGCCACCATCCTCACGAGCAGTTCGAAGAATACGATGACTATCAAGCCGCTAACTATTCCTATGAGTGATCCGAGAATAAGCCACTTTTCAGCGTAAGCGAGAGCTATAACCCACTCCTTGAAGCGTCTCGGCGAGAGCCTCATCTCTACATGCTCACCTTCAATTTCCTTACAAGGTCCTCGAAGTAGTCCGAGTGTTTATCGATCAGTGTATCCGCTGTTAGGAGGTGGAAGCTTATAGGTGTTATTGCAATGTTCTCCTCAACATGTACTACGTAGACATCAGTACCGGGCTCTGGCTCAGCCATGGTACCGTACATCCAGTAGTACTTGTTGCCTCTTGGATCAAAGCTGACATTCACTCTCTGAAGGAACTTGATTGAAGCCATCCTAGCCAGTTTTATCTCTGTCTTCTTGGTTATCCGCCGCGGGAAGTTAACGTTCAACACCTGTATTCCCTCCGGCATACCGTTGTCCAACACGTACTCTGAGATCGCCCTGGCTATCCTCATGATCCCCCTATAGTAGTCTGGGTCGCTGAACTCGTTGGAGTCTTCAACATTCGCAGAGAAGGCTATTGCGGGTATCCCCAATAGTGAGGCTTGTGCAGCGGCTCCAACTGTACCGCTTGAGAGGACTACCTGGACACTCGTGTTGTCACCTATGTTTACCCCGGAGACTACGAGGTCGAGTTGTGGCATCGCCTCATTGACGGCGAGGTATATGATGTCACTAGGAGTACCATTGGTCAGGTAGATGTCTATGTCCCAGTAGTTTACCCTAAACACTCTGAGAGGCTTATGCAATGTTATGCCGAGGCCGCTGGCGCTCTTAGGAGTCTCGGGAGCGAATACTATAGTCTTACCTAGCGGGCTGACGGCATCATATAGTAGTTTCAGTCCGAGGCTGTAGACGCCGTCGTCGTTGGTGACTAGTATTCGTCTCTGCACTTCCTACCGCCTAATAGTATGGTGTAGGAGGTGCTTGTTTAAGAGTTATTACCATTAACAGTTTATGACGTAAGGCTCAACCACTCCATAAACCCGCCTCTCCAGGCGAGAAAACTCCTCGGGGATACCTCCTCTACCCTCTAACTCATCAGCTAGAAGCCTAGCAATTGCTGGAGCCAGACTAATACCTGCCCCGTTAAAGCCGGTCAACACGTATACATGATCGAAGACCTTGCCAGCCATGGGGAGGCTGTCTCCCGTCGTTATACACGGTGCTGCCCACATCTGCACAACTCTAGACTCCCAGGCTTCAGGGACCCTCCTAGCATACCTCTCAAGCACGCTATAGGTTTCCTCAGGATCGGGGTTGAATCCCTCCACGGGATCTTTAATGACAGGGTTACCTCCATCTCCTATCACGAAGCGTGTCTCGCTTGTTGGAACAAGATAATACTCGAGGGAGTCATCCTCTATGATCATTCTAGGGGTGGGTCCCTCAACGCTAGCCGCCTGACACCTGTAGATTACAGTGGAGTCCTCTATCTCGGGTAGGAGCTGCCTTGTCCATGGACCCGCTGCTACAACGATTTTACCTTCCACCCTGCCACCCGAGTGGTAGAAATTGTCTCCTTTCCTCTCGACGGGTCCCTCAACTATTGTTCCGCCTAGTCTAAGGAACTCTGAGTATAGGGTGTTTATTGTCCAGCCAGCGTCGGTGAGATAAGTCCTAATGACTGCATAGTAGTCTTTGCCATAGTCAAACTCTACTCCGAGGTCCGGGTCTATATCGTCAGGCACAGCGATATGGTTAGATTCATGTATTTTGAGAAGCTTCGAGACGCACACTCCACTCTTGTTCAGATATAGGGCTTTCTTCGCCTTAACTATCTCGCCAGCACCTGGAAGAGACATATAGAAGTCGAGGGACTCAAGGGCTAGTTTTAGGAGCCTATCTTCGAATATAGTGACAATTATGCCCGCACTCCTTCCAGTAGCACTGCATCCT
>JAADGB010000030.1 GCA_013152575.1 Thermoproteota archaeon
AGGGGATCAATTATAACGTTACTCGAGGATCCTGTGGTTAGAGTTGGAGACAGCCGCGTGAAGCTAAATGTAAGAGACTATTCAAGATCAGCTGAGATAATACAATTGAGGGATTATATCATCAGGCTAGCACCGCTCACGGTCGAGTCCTATCTCTGGGGTAGTGAGAGTTGGTAAGCGGTAAAACGGCATGGAGAACAAGCGAATCACTAGCAAGATACCTACTCGAAGACCTCGGATACAAGATCATTGATGTACACAAGAGGATCGAAGTCAACGGGGTTGAGATAGGGGAGGTCGATTTTGTAGCTGAGAAAGATGGAAAGATATACGCTATAGAGGTAAAGGCGGGGGCCGTAGATCTCAGCGGCGTACGACAAGCATACGTAAACGCCAAGCTGATCAATGCGATACCTCTAGTTGTAGCGAGAGGGGCAGATGATAGAGCTAGGGAGCTAGCCACTAAGTTGGGCGTCGAGTTATTGCTAGTCCCAGACATAGTATATGCCAGTGTAGATGACCTCTACATGATTGTCCGCGAGGCTATATTTGATGTAATAAACGAGTTCCTGAACCTACTTGACTACTGCGGTAAAATCGAAGATAAAGACAGGGAAATACTGGAGGCAATCAGCAAAACTGATAATATTCGGGAGGCGTCCTCGATGCTAGACATCTCATTAGAAGATATGGCGAAAAACATTGCATCACTAAGAAAGAAAGGTATACTACCCAGAGGAAACTACAGGATCCTTAAACTAGCCTCACGCCTGTTGCTATATTGTTCTAGTAAGGAGAAGAGTGTGCCCCGCCCCTGACGCCTCCGCCACATCCGTCCCCGTGACATCGGGGGTGTTCGCCGGAGGCTCTTTAGCGGGGCAGCCCTGGCCAATCTAGGATAATTATCGTTCACCAGTTATATCCTTCTGTCCACCGCCAACCCTTAGAACCAAGGTTTTCCTCGTCCTTCGTCTTCCAGAGGAGTCTATTCCCACGTATTCATATTCGGGTACAGTTATCTTTCCACCAGTTATTTTCGCTAACTCCTTAGCTACTTTACGCGCTGCCCCGGCATTGGTAAAGTACACGTCGAGCCCGTTTTTACCGGGAATTATATCGACTACCTGCTCGTATATCTCGAGTTTGCGTAGCACGCTCTCCACGAGCTTCTCTAGATACTCGGAGTCTGCTCCCCGAATCTGTAGAACCGTGTCATATTCTCCGCTTATCCTGGTCTTGCATAGCGGGCATATACTTGGACGTAGCCTGACAGTGATTGATTGATATCCTTGAATCGATCGTCCCCGATATACTCCTTTGAGGCTGAGCTTTACACGCGTACTCCAGTTAGGCAGGGTCTCATAGTCTATTGAAACTAGCACCACTCTCTCTATAGGTTCAACAGGTTTCGCTTTCTCAACCAAGTAAGCAGCTAGGGTCCCTATGGCTTCATCAAAACTTCGAACATGAATCCATCTCCCACCAATTCTTATGGAGCCACAATATCTGCAAATAGTTGCTTCCGCCGTGCTGGGTATATCGGCTAACCCATAGGTCTCAGCGAAGCAACTACTACACACTCGCCCTACTAGGAAATCAACTTGCCTGCCACATCGTGGACATGGAATCTTCAATCCTTGCACCACCTGGTAGGATTCACAGGAAAGGTAATAGCTAGGAGTAACTAGGGATACGTGGATGAGAGTTTTCTCTTCAAGTACTGTGCCGTTTCAATTGCCTGCTTGTAAAGGCTTGGGCTCACTAGTCCCAGTTCGGAGGCTTTTTCCAACTCTTCAGCATCTATTATTTCTGGCTCCTTCCCAGGTTTCTTTACAACGTCAATGTACAAGTCGAAGTATTTGACTCTGCTTGGGCCGATCTCTACTGGCGTGTTTATGTTCGCGTAAACTCCAAGTAGGCTTCCTGAGGGTGTATAGTATTCGTGGATAATGTACCATTCTCCAGTTCTAACCTTGGTCTTCACCATGTCTCCCGGTCTCTTCTCCACGCCCAACCCGTCGAGTACGCCTCTACTCTTTAACTTCTTAGAGATCTCCAACACTACTTGCTCCCCTTCCAGCCTAACCGTGTCTACATGATATCTGCCAAGCGTGATGACTTCTCCATCCGGCTTGTGGTGTTCTAATACGATGAAACGCCCGAGATCACGTTTAGCAAAATAGTATTCGATACCATACCCCTTAACGTCTCCTCCAATCGATAATTGGGTCTCCGCGCAATCCACTAGCATTGAAGACTCGTCGCCGAAGGACTTCAGGGAATGATGCCTGTCTATGGTCGGCGTTACCGTCCTCCTTACCTCGTCTAGATACTCTTTGGTAGAGCTCGGTAGGCCCAGTATTCCAATGAACTCTCCTCTCCTAACTATTCTTTCCTCACTGCTTATTGGAGTAGACTCAAGCCTCTCCAGTTCCTCTAGTAGAGACTTCACTTCGTTCTCTATTTGAGATGGCTGTGCGAGTTTCGCACCGCTTCGGAAATGAACGTGGTTGTTTGAGAGATCTATAATGCCCTGTAATAGTGAGAGGAGCGTTGATTTCACCTCATCGTTACGTATGTGCTCGCTAAAAGTTACTCCAGAGCCTGGCCTGGTTATTATCACGTGTTGGCCAACAACTTTCAAAATATCTTTAACTATTATTTTTCTTGCTTTCTCAAGGGATTCTCTTACAACAGTAACCCTAACCCTGTCACCTTTACTTGGACATCCATCGGAGTCAAGCAGCGCTTCAACACCGTCTGGACCCTTTACAATGCAGTCCCCCATGCTTACCCCGTCGAAGACCGTGTACAAGCCGAGGGATCCTCTCCTCGCAATAACATAGGGCAACTCCTCAATGAGAGTGTTGAAAACGGACTCGCCAGCATCCCATGGGTAACCTATAACAAGTAGGTAGTCTAGTTTCCTCTCAAGACTCTTCACGGTTACTTCGGGAGTCCTCTGGCTAGGTATAATTGGTAGCCTATTCAAGAGCACTTTACTGACATCTGATAGTAGGAAGCCCTTCTTGTGTAGCAATAGGCTTAGGGCGGTTGCATAGATACCTCTAACTCTAACCGTGTATAGCAATTCTCATGCCCCGGCCTTTTACCCAGGGCTAGTCTCTTACAGTCTCCAGTATGCTTATCGCCTGCCATATTCTTGTCCTCGCATGGAAAGGCATGTTCGGGTCCTGGCTCACCTCGTCTAACGCGCTTATCGCGTTGGCTGCCCTAACGGCTGGCGATAGCTTCAGGTCTCTGAGATATTGCAATGCATTAGCTGCAGCTCTCCTGATATTCCTTGGGACACCCGTATCGTTGACTATGCTGGCGAGAATGCTCATGGCCATCCTTATCTTCGCCTCGTTATCTATAGGCGCCGCCATCGACACCACCCCAATTATACGCATAGAATCATGGTACCCCCAGAGAATATTAGAGTATATAGCATGAACCGGTACTGCCTTGTATACATGGGAGTTGTAAATTGAGCGGAGAATTGATCGTGAGGAGACTCTCAGATCCTAAAGAGTTCGAAGAAGCCGTAGAGGTTCAAAAGAAAGCGTGGAGAATGGATGACTATCGTGAAGCGGCTCCGGCCCACCTCCTCCGTGCACTAGCAGATAACGGAGGCCTAGTACTCGGTGCATTCATAGGAGAGAAACTCGTGGGAGTATCCTATGGGTGGCCTGCAGGCTACTACTTCTATAGTCACGCAACTGGTGTAGTGGAGGACGTTAAGTATAGAGGAGTCGGCTTTAAGCTGAAAACGGCTCAGCGTGAAGAAGTCATAAAGACTTATGGAGTGAGCCTCGCGAAGTGGACATTTGACCCCTTACAAAGCCTTAATTCTAGGTTTAACCTCGCGAGGCTCGGAGTCATCAGTAGAGAGTACGTGGTTAACTACTACGGTGAGATAAAAGACAAGATCAACCGGGGCCTAGGCTCCGATAGAGTGAAAGCGGAATGGTGGTTGACGAGTAACAGGGTTGCAGAGAGAATCGCTAGGAAAGTAAAACCATGTCTCAGGAAGATGAAAGAACTAAACCCGGTAGCTGCCTATGGCGTGGATTACGTGGACGGTGTCCCCGTACCAGGCGAGAGGAACAAGGAGGACAGACTCTTATCAACAGATCTCGTTCTGGTCCCTATACCGAGAGACATATCCGCCATAAGAGACGTGAATAGAGACCTAGCTATCAGGTGGCGCGAGGCCACAAGATGGGCCTACAGCCTCCTGATAGGTGAAGGATACATTCTTGTCGATAATGTCGAGGGAGGCATAGGCTATACACTAAACGTCCTCTGGAGGGTCCCTCTGAGCAGAGTACTGTCAGGACCAGAGCCCTGGAGAGAATGCGGTGAAACAAGTTGAAAACAAGGATGCTGGGACCCCTACGAGTATCGTCGATAGGACTGGGATTATGGCAACTTGGATCACCCAGCTGGGGCACACGGAATCTATCCAACGCCATCGATATTATTCGCGAAGCCATTGAACACAACATTAACTTCTTTGATACCGCCGAGGTTTATGGATGGGGTAAAAGCGAGAAACTCCTCGGCGACGCACTAAAGGAGCTCGGAGTAGGTGACGATGTAATAATAGCGACGAAGGTCGCAGGATTCAGATCCATGCCTTACTTCATTAGAAAAGCCGCTCAAGCTTCGAAGAGAAGACTATCTAGAACACCTGACTTGATCCAATACCACTGGCCACCGCCTCACCATACACCTCTATGCAAAGCCCTAAGAGGATTAGAAAAACTCGTAGACGAAGGACTAACACACTATATAGGACTGTCAAACTTCGACAGTAAGCTACTAGCCCACTCCCTCTCATGCTTCCATAAGCACGAACCCATAAGCCTTCAAATCCAATACAACCTAGCCTACAGAGCCCCTGAAAACAACCTGATACCCATGGCTAAAGAAAAGGGATTAGCAATAATCGCCTGGAGTCCGGTTGCCAAAGGAGCATTAGCAGGGGCCCGCAAGGCGACGACAAGGGCTCAGAAAACAGACAAGCTGTTCAAAATAGCATCTTCCGATGAGAAACTACAGAGTGCTTTGAGGAGTGTCGCCGAGAAGTACAACGCGACTCTGTCCCAAGTCTCACTAGCATGGTTGATTGCGAAGAATGCTATCCCAATACCTGGTACTAGGAGAAAAGAGAGAATAATCGAATACTCTAAGGCAATGGATCTTTCACTAACCCAAGAGGACATACAGTTCCTTGACGAAGCCAGCAAGTCCTATGTTACAAGGTGGGGCAGAGACTACAATCTATTACAGTGGCTCAGACTAGTACCATCACCTATACAATACCTATTCATTAGAGCCACAGGAGGAGTGTAATGCGTATCCATGACAAGGCTATATTATAACTACACCACGATATGGAGACATGGTGTACTATAATTGGTCGAATATCAGGTTCCAGGAAAACTAGGTGAAAAACTAGAGGAATGCGGTGTCCTCCTCCAGGTCGCACTAGATTTGACGAGTATCGGCGATGCATTAAACATTGGTTACCACTCGCTAGTGAGTCCCGCAGTAATCTTAGAGGCGGGAACACCGCTCGTAAAAGTCGAGGGTTTAAAGGAGTCTGCACTCCTCAAGGCACTTCCACAGGAGCCCGTCGTTGTCGCCGACCTGAAGACGTTCGATACTGGCAGGCTAGAAGTCTCACTCGCCGCGAAGTACGGGTTTGATGCATCCTCTGTACTCTCCCTAGCTCCTGAGGAGACTATCATGGAGGCCGTTGAAGCCGCGAACGACCACGGTATAGCTCTATACGGGGACTTGATAGGTCACTCGAACCCGTATGAAGGAGCAAAGAAGCTACGCGAGCTAGGAGTCCATATAGCACTACTACACATTGGAATAGATGTTCAAAAGAAATTGGGCATCACTGCAGGCCAAATGGAGGATTTAATCAGAAAGATCAAAGAAGTGTTTAAAGGTCCAGTCGCCGTGGCTGGCGGAATAAAGCCCGATGAAACGGAACGTCTAGCCAAAGCAGGCGCCGACATCATCATCATCGGCTCAGCGATAACCAAGGCAAAGAATCCAAGGCAAGCCGCCGTAACGGCTGTCAGGAATATGAGGCCAAGGTGCCTCTGAATTGCCGAGGTTCCTCCACCACCTAGACACCAGTGAAGCAAAGGATCTCTTACCAAACTCACTAGTCGTCCTACCCGTGGGAAGCATTGAACAGCATTGTAACGCGCCCTTAGGCCTAGATGCTATGATCTCAGAGGCAGTAGCAGCACGGGCATGCCTCCGGCTCGAATCAAAAAATATAGCGTGTATCATATTGCCAGCAATATACTATGGGTTCTGGTTCTATCACGAATGGATGGATTCACCAGGAACCATCAGTCTCAGACCAACGACCCTACTCTCACTGATAGAAGATATCATAGCCTCACTAGCAGAGCATGGAGCAAAGAAAATCGTTATCCTAAATGGTCATGGAGGAAATAGTGGTATCTTGGAAGCGGCCGCACGAGTTATCTCGAGAAAGTACAATGTAGTCATAGGTGTAATAGATTATTGGAGGGTAGCTGGGTTAAAGTTAGGCCATTGTGATGAGACAGAAGAAATGTTGATGAAGGACCTATTAGGTATTGAGCAGAAGTGCGAGTGTGAGAAGACGGTAACTATAAAGAAATATCGCCTGGCAATGCCCGAATTACCCACTAAGGCTGGAGCACCTGGATCAGAGCCCATTCCCCTTGGGGAGCTCATCGAGCGGGTAGCAGAAGCGATGGAAGATGTATACAACACCAACACGGCATCTCCCGGATTATAGGTGGACGCAACAGTGAGAGTTGATCATGTATCACCGCGAAACAGGTCTGAAGCTGTAGAATGGCTCAGGAAAGGGATAAACTCGAGACAGTGGATAGTGTTTTTCGCAGAATGCCTAGTCGAATATGAGGGCAGGGCTGCGAGCAAAAGCACGTATGGAGACAAACTAGTCATGATAAAGCCTAATGGTAGCGTGATAATTCACGGTCCAAGAGGATTCAAGCCCCAGAATTGGCAGCCAGACACCGTGGCGATAACTGTAGAAGAGAGCGACAATGAAGTTATCCTAAGGGCTATCAGGAAGAAGCCCAGAGAGATACTTGTGATAAAGTGCCCAGAGGTCTATCATATAATGCTAGGCCAAGAACCAGTAGAGGGCGATTTCTGGATGTACATAAATGAGCATCAAATCCGAGATCTTATCGCTGAAATGCCCTCAATAATCGAAGAAGGAATGAGGATAGTCAGCGTGGAAAAACCCGTTGAAC